>NZ_BAAAZP010000003.1:96392-259407 GCF_039536965.1 Nonomuraea antimicrobica
CCGCCGGGCTGAGCAGGCCGAGGAAGCCCGCCACGAAGCCGGTCAGCGCCACACCGCTCACCGTGCGCCAGGCCGAGCGCGGGTCGTCCACGAGGCGGCGGGCGGCGAGCAGCCGGGCGGGCCCGCGAGCGCTCCTCGCCGCGATCCGGCCGATCACGCCGACCACCCACGGGCCGGCCAGGTTGACGCACAGGAACGCCAGGGCCAGCGCCACCGCGACGACCGCGACGCTGGTGCCCCTGGTCAGCAGCGGGAACGCGGCCAGCACCGCCAGCAGGGCGAGCACCCGTACGAACCGCAGGCCGGGCGGCGTCTCCCGCCTGGCCACGCCGAGCGGGCTGACCACCACCCGCCGCAGCCCCGCCACCGCCGACAGCCCCACCAGCAGCGGCACCGCGACCAGCACCCCCGCCAGGACGAGCGGCCCAGGGAACAGGTCCGCGACGAACCACGGCCCGCCCTGCATCTCGATCCCGGCCAGCAGCGGCACGGCCAGGGCGAAGGCCACGGCCCCGGTGAGCGCGCCGGCCAGCGCGACGATCACCGCCTCGGCCACGGTCATCGCGACCACCTGACCCGGGCTCGCCCCGACCAGCCGCAGCGCGGCCAGCCGCTGGTCACGCCGGGCCACCGTGAGCCGGGCCGCCGCCCCGCCGAAGACCAGCAGCGGCACCACCATGAGCACACTGGCGATGAGCGAGAGCACCTGGTACGCCTCGGCGTCCTCGCTCGGCGTCCCGGCCAGGCTCGCGACCCTGGCGGGCGGCTTGGCGATGATCCAGTCGTGGACGCGTTCCGCCGTCACCGCGGGGGCGTCCGGCTCGTGGCCGACGACCGCGACCAGCTCGTCCGGGTGCACGAGCGCCTCGTCGCCGAGCACGCCGGCCTGGCCCGGGTAGCGGGCGGCGAGTTCGTTCGGCGGCAGGTCCTCGGCCAGGGCGGCCAGGGCGGGCGACAGCCAGACCTCGCCGGGCCCGGGGAAGCGGGGCAGGCCGGGCGGCGGCGCCGGGGACCTGCCCGGTAGCGCGGCCAGGTCGACGACGGTGATCTCCTGGTCGCGGACGAAGTCGTAGCGCGACGCCTCGATCGCCACCGCGCCGGTGGTGGCGGGGACCGGGTTGCGCCAGGCGCCGCGCTCGGCCCTGGCCTGGAAGGCGAAGTTCGCGGCCACCGCGAACAACAGCAGCGCCGTGGCCACGGCCACCGCGCCCAGGGTGAGCCAGGTGCCGAGCATCCCCCTGCGGCCGCCGCCCCTGAGCAGGCGCCAGGTCAGGTCGAGGTTCACGCCAGTGCCCCGCTCGCCAGGAGCCGGCCGTCGCGGACCTCCACGGTGCGGTCGCACCAGGCGGCCACGTTCGGGTCGTGGGTGACCACGATGAGGCAGGCGTCGTTGTGCTTGGTCGCCGCCACCAGCAGCCGCATCGTCTCCTGCCCGGTCTGCTGGTCGAGGGCCCCGGTGGGCTCGTCCGCGAAGACCACGGCCGGCTTGCTCACCAGCGCCCGCGCGATGGCCACCCGCTGCGCCTGGCCGCCGGACAGCTCGCCCGGCCGCCGGGTCTCCATGCTCTGCAGGCCGAGCGGGCCGAACCACTCGCGGGCCTGACGTACCGCCTGGCTCCTCGGCACCCCGCCCAGCATGAGCGGGAGCGCCACGTTCTCCTCGGCGGGCAGCTCGGGCAGGAGCTGGCCGAACTGGAAGACGAAGCCGAACCTGGTACGGCGCAGTGCGCTGCGCTGCCGCTCCCCCATCGCGTCGATGCGCTGGCCGAGCAGGTGCACCTCGCCCGCGTCCGGCTTCATGATCCCGGCCAGGCAGTGCAGGAGGGTCGACTTGCCTGAACCGCTCGGGCCCATGATCGCCACGGCTTCGCCGGCCCGTACCGCGATGTCCACGCCGCCGAGGGCGACCGTCTGCCCGAACCTCTTGGCCAGGGCTCGTCCAACAAGCACGTCGTTCATGGCGTACAGCCTGTCGGGAGCGCGGTGCCCGGGTATCGGCCGTGCGTCCATAACCGCCTCGGCCGAACGGCCGATCCTTAGAGTTGGGCTGTGACTATTCGGGTGCTCATCGCCGACGACCAGCAACTGGTGCGTACCGGCTTCCAGATGATTTTGGACGCTCAACCGGACATGGAGGTGGTGGCCGCGGTCGCGGACGGGGCGGAGGCCGTGTCGGAGGCCAGGCGGCTGCGTCCGGACGTGTGCCTGCTCGACATCAGGATGCCCAAGCTCGACGGGCTGGAGGTCACCCGCGTGCTGGCCGGCCCCGGCGTGGAGAACCCGCTGCGGGTGGTCATCGTCACCACCTTCGACCTGGACGAGTACGTCTACGGAGCCCTGCGCGCCGGGGCCACCGGCTTCCTGCTCAAGGACAGCGGGCCCACGCTGCTGATCGAGGCGGTCAGGGCCGCCGCGGCGGGCGACGCGCTGGTGTCGCCGTCGGTGACCGTACGGCTGCTGCAGCACCTGGCCGGGCCCCGCAGGGTCGCGCTCCCGGCCGACGACCCGCTGACCGATCGGGAGCTGGACGTCGTGAGGCTGGTGGCCAGGGGGCGGACGAACAAGGAGGTGGCCGCGGAGCTGTTCGTGTCGCTTTCCACCGTGAAGACACACCTCGGGAGCATCCAGGCCAAACTCGGTGTCCGCAATCGAGTGGGAATCGCGGCGTGGGCGTGGGAATCCGGCGTGGTGAGCTGATTAACAGCGGGGATCCCGGGATACAAGTGAATCAGAACCTCAGCGCATGGCCCGGGGGGAGATCAACGTGCGCTACACCCAGGCATCGCCGACCAGAGCCGCCTCTGCCGTCTACGTGACGCTGACCGCTCAGGTCGTCTCCCTCGGCGCTCTCGTGCTCTTCGAGCTGGCTCGCGGGCGCGACCTCGCCGCCCGGCTCGCCGCGTTCGGCGGGCGTCCCGAGGGGGCCGACGCGGAGGCGGTGGTCGGCGCGGTGACCGTGTTCGCCGTGCTGATGATGCTGGTGGCGGGCACCACGATCGCCGCCGCGGCGGCCTACGTGACCTGGCTGGTGCGCGCCAGGCGGGCCAACGACCGTTCGGCCGCGACGGGGCCGGTGGCGGCGGCCTGGCTGCTGCCCGGCGTCAACCTGGTCGCCCCGGTGGTGCTGGTCGACGAGGTGTGGCGCGGCACCCGGCCGCCCGCGGGGCGGCGCGGCCGGTGGCTGGCGCTGCTGGCCGGATGGTGGCTGAGCTGGCTGACCGCGCTCGCGCTGGTGACGATCCGGCTGGCGCTCGACTCCTCCGCCGGCGACCTGACCGGGGTGGGGCTGGTGGAGCTGGCCTGCGCGGCGGTGGCGGCGCTGCTGTGCGCGGCCACCGTACGCGAGCTGACGCGGCTGCAGCGGCTGGCCCGGTCGGCTCGTGCCACCGAGCCGGGCACCGTGCACGCCTTCTCGCCCGCCCCGCCGCCGCGGGCCCACGGCTCCACCCCGATCGGCCGTACGAGCTGATCCCGCCCGGCCGCGGTCGTGATCAGGCCGCGGTGGGGCCCGAGCTGCCGGGGCTGGCGTGCCAGAGCCGCCTGGGCGGGTTGGCCGCGATGGCCGGGCCGAGGTCGGAGTAGGGCGAGAGGCGGAAGCCGTTGGCGTACTCGATCTTGTTGCCCCCGACGCCCGCCAGCTCCTCCGGGGCCCGGTCGATGACGGCGCGCACCGCCTCGATGCCCTGGGAGCGCCAGAGCGCGTCGAGGTCGGCCAGGTTCCAGCAGTCGACCGCCCGCATCGACACCGCCCGCGCCCCCGTGCGCCGGACCACCCCCCTGGCCAGCACGAGCCACGAGCCGAACACGACCGACGCGCACCGCCCCTGCACCGACTCGAAGAACGTCAGGTCGATCGGCCCCGTCGAGTCGTCGAGCGTGGTGAAGATGACGCGCTGGCCCGAGCGCACGGCCGGGGTCTGGGTCGCCACCTTGACCCCCGCCACCAGGATCTGCGCCCCGTTGCGCTGGGCGAGCAGATCTCTGGAACGTACCACCCCGAGCGCGTCGAGCAGGTCGTCGTGGAAGCTGATGACGTGGCGGCTGACGTCGATGCCGAGGATCTCCAGCTCGGCCTCGACCATCTCCGTCTCGGTCATCTCGGGCAACTCCCCCGGCGGGAGTCTCTCGCCGAACCCCAGCGGGAGCTGCACCGCCGGGGGAGCCACGGTCTGGGAGGTCAGGTCCAGGTGCGGGCGGTAACGCCTCGACTTGCGCGGGCCGGTCCGCACGCCGATCGCCGAGGTCCGGTCGAGCACGCCCACCTGGGCGATCAGGTCGCGTCGGGTCAGCTCGCCCGGCCGCCAGCGCGGCCCGCCCGGGTGCAGGTCGTGCAGCGCGTCGAGGCCGCCGACCTGGACGATCCGCTCGATCGTGGGCCGCGAGGGCCGGGCGCGGTCCCAGAAGTCGGCCAGCGACGTGTACGGCTGCCCGGCCACCATGCGCTCGACCTCGGCCTCGCTCACCCCCTTGATCGCCGAGAACGGCACCCGCAGCGCGTACCCCTTGCCGATGTCCCCGATCCGGAACTCCTTGCGCACGCGGGAGCCGCCGCCCTCCAGAGCCGACGGCCGCACCCGTACCTGGACGCGAGGCCCGAGCCGCTCGACCCGCCAGTCCTTGCCCGACCTGTTGATGTCGAGGGGCAGGATCTTCACCCCGCACTGCCTGGCCTCGTCGATGATGACCCGCGGCGGGTACATGCCCGGCTCGTGCGTGAGCACCCCCGCGAAGAACGCCGCCGCGTGGTGCCGCTTGAGCCAGGCCGACTGGTACGTGGGCAGCGCGAACGCCGCCGCGTGCGCCTTGCAGAACCCGAACGCGCCGAACGCGTCCAGCACCTGCCAGGCCCGCTCCACGGCCGCGTCGTCGAAGCCGCCCGCCTTGGCCATCGGGACGAACGTCTTGCGCACCCGCTCGCGCCCCTCCGGCGTGTCGAGCGTGCGCCGCAGCTTCTCAGCGAACGACAGGTCGCGCCCGGTCATCACCGCGATGATCTTCAGCACCTGCTCGTGGAAGACCACGACGCCGTGCGTCTCCTTCAGCGCCTCGCGCAGCCTCTCGTGCGGGTAGTACGGCTGCCGCCACCCGTGCCTGGCCTCCAGGTAGGGGGTGACCATGTCGGAGTTGACCGGCCCCGGCCGGAACAGCGAGATGTCCACGATCAGGTCGTGCATCCTGCGCGGCTCCAGTTTGGCCACCAGCTCGCGCTGGCCCGGCGACTCGATCTGGAAGCAGCCGAGGGTGCGGGAGGCGCAGATCATGTCGTAGGTGTCCTGGTCGTCGTGGGGGACGTACTGGACGCCGGACTCCTCCCTGGGCTCGTCGCCGGGGCTGTCGCCGTGCTGGGTGTCGAGCTCGACCACGACGTCGTCCACGCGCTTGATCTCGCTCAGCGCGTACGCCATGGCCGACTGCATCCGCACGCCCAGCACGTCGAGCTTGAGCAGCCCGGCCTCCTCCACGTCGTCCTTGTCGAACTGCGACATCGGGAACTCCAGCAGGCTGCGCTCCACCGGCGTACGGTCGCGCAGCCCCGCGTTGCCGATCAGCACGCCGCACGGGTGCAGCGCGATGTGCCTGGGCAGCCCGTCGAGCTTCTCCGCCAGCCGGAACACCCGGTCGAGCCCCGCCTCGCCGAGCCGGCTCTCGCGCAGCTCGGGCAGGTCTTCCAGGGAGGCGGTGATCTGCCTGGCCCTGATGTGCGGGAACGCCTTGGCGATCGCGTCGATCTCGTGCGGCGGCAGGCCCATCGCCCCGGCGACGTCGCGGATGGCGCTGCGCGCCCGGTAGGTCTCCATCATGGACACGCAGGCCACGCGGGACTCGCCGTAGCGCTCGAAGATGGCCTGGTAGCAGTCGAGACGGCGGGCCGACTCGACGTCCACGTCGATGTCGGGCAGCCCGATGCGGCCCTCGGACAGGAACCGCTCCATGAGCAGGCCGTGGTCGATCGGGTTCACCTCGCCGATGCCGATGAGGTAGTTGACCAGGCTGCCGGCGCCCGAGCCGCGGATGGCGCAGCGGATGCCCATGTCGCGGATCATGTCGGTGATGCCGGCCACGGCGATGAAGTATCCGGACAGTCGCTTGCGTTCGATGATCGCCAGCTCGTCCGCGAGGCGCCGCCTGGCCTCGCCGGAGCGGTCGAGGCCGCGCCTGAACAGGCCGTCCTCGACCCGGCCGCGCAGCAGCGGCACCGGGTCGCCGCCGATCTCCGGCAGGTGCAGCGCGGGCGGGTCGTTGCGCAGCGCGAGCAGGTCGAGCGGGTCCATCGAGCACGCCTCCGCCAGCCGCCTGGTGGTGAACAGCAGCCGCGCCACCCGCTCCTGGTCTCCTGCGCACACCTTGGCCGCGACCTGCCGCATCTCCTTGACGCCCTTGAGGTAGGCGTGGGAGGTCGTGCGCTCCAGGTGACGCGGGTGCAGCGGGACGAGCTGGCGGGCCGCGTCGAGCACGTCGCCCACCTGGTGGTCGGCCGGGTCGAGGTAGCGCACCGCGTTGGTCAGCACGGCGGGCACGCCCATCGACTCGGCCAGGGCGAGCATGCGCACGGCGGTGGTGGCGTCGCGGAAGCCGTACTGGTCGACCAGCTCGACCACCACGCCCGGCACCGCGGCGCGCCACAGGCCCAGCAGCGTCCTGGCGTGCTCGTCGCGCCGCGCGGCCACTGCGCGGCCGACGTCGGACCTGGGGCCGAGCAGCACCACGAGCCCGTCGTCCGCGCCGAACCCGTGATAGCCGCCGGGGCCCCCGGCCCACTCGCCGACCAGCTCGCGGGTCACCTTGGGCGCGCCGCGCTCTCCCGTGTGGTGCGCGGCCGTGACCAGGCGGCACAGGCGGGACCAGCCCTTGACGCGGGCCAGCACCGTGACGCGGTCCTCCGCGTCGGGCCCGGTGCGGGGACGCGGCGCGCGGATGCCCGGCACCGGGGTGAAGGCCGAGGCGGGGACGTCGAGCGCCAGGTTCACGCCGAGCACCGGCGCGACGCCGGCCTCCGCGCACGCCTGGGCGTGCTTGACGGCGCCGTAGAGGCCGTCGCGGTCGGTGAGGGCCAGGATGTCCATGCCGTGCTCCACCGCCCGGCTCACCAGGGCTCGCGGGAAGGCGGTGCCGTAGCGCATGGAGTAGGCGGAGCTCACGTTCAGGTGCGGGAACGGGGGCGCCATCAGTCCCACGCCCTCAGCAGCAGCCAGCCGTTGCCGGCGGTGTCGTAACGCAGCTCGTAGGAGCCCGCCTCGCGCCCCGGGCTGGCCTCCACCCGCCAGAACTGGCGCTCGCCCGGATCGCCCTCGCCGGTCTTCCACCACTCCCGGGCGACCACCCAGTGGTCGAGGACCCGGCGGACGAGATAGAGGCGGTCGCGCCAGACGAACTGGGTCGGCTCCCCGTCTCTGGTCCACACCTCGATCGGATCGCCATAGAGTCTGCTCAAGATCGCTTCTCCCCGCGGCTCTGGTGCCTGTGCTGAGCCACCCGGGGGAAGACGGGCGCTTACGACTCGAACATATGTTCTCCCGGCCCGAAACGCAAGTCGCCGGCCTGCCGCACAAGGGGGTTCGCGCCGATCGAGTTGCGGATGCTGAAGGCCACGCTGCCTGCGCGGTAACGATCGTCCGACGACTCCACGGGACGGCCTTCGTGGGTGGTCGTCACCCGTCTCTGGCGCAGGAGCGGGCTGCCCCGGCGCACCCTCAGCAGGCGGGCGTCCTGGGCCCCGGCGGGCACCGCGTCGATGAGGTGCTCCCCGTAGGCGAACACCAGGCCGATCGACTCGTACAGCGCCTCGGTGACCGACTCGCAGTCGGCGGGCAGCTTCTCGACGGCGGGGGCGACCCAGCTCGCGTAGACCGTGCGTTCCACGAGGACGGGCTCGTCCTCCAGGGAGCGCAGGCGCAGCACCTCCAGCACCTCCTCAGAGGCGAGCCTGGCGAACTCGGCGGCGCTCGCCGGCCGGCGGCGCTGGCCGATCACCTGGCCGCCGTAGCGGTAGCCGTTCGCGCGGGCCCACTGGGCGAAGCTGTGCAGCTCGGCGAAGCTCTGGCTGCGCGCCCTGCCGAGCACGATGCGCCGGGCGCCCTGCCGGGAGCCGACCAGCCCCTCGGCGGCCAGCACCGCCACCGCCTGGCGGACCGTGCCGCGGGCGGCGGCGTGCCGCTCGGCCAGCTCCGCCTCGCTGGGGAGCTGGGAGCCGACCGGATGGACGCCGGCGAGGATCTCCTCCCGCAGCTCATCCGCGATCCGTTCATAACGCGCAACCATCCCCGACCATCCCAATTCACGAAAGAGCAATATTCATACGACTTACTGGGCTCGCTTGTTTGGACAAGTTTCCTGACGTTCTTGCTAAATCTCCTGGAAGGTGGAGGCGTCGTGTTCGCACCTCTCGCCCGTGCGGCCGGAGTTGTCGCAGCCCTAACCGTAGTCACCGCGGCGTGCGGCGCCGCACCGAGCACCCAGCAGACCACCCAGGCGTCCCAAGGCGGGGTGAACGCGGCCACCGCCACCTCCGCCGCCGACTTCGGCGGGCTCGACAAGCTGGTCGAAGCGGCCAAGAAGGAGGGCAACCTGCACGTCATCGCGCTCCCGCCCGACTGGGCCAACTACGGCGAGATCATCGAGAAGTTCCAGGCCAAGTACGGCATCAAGATCGAGAGCGAGACGCCCGACGCGGCCAGCGCCGACGAGATCAACGCCGTCAAGACCCGCAAGGGCCAGGACCGCGCCCCCGACGTGCTCGACCTGGGCCAGTCGTTCGCGATCAGCGGGGCCCAGGAGGGGCTGTTCGCGCCGTACAAGGTGCAGGCGTTCGACAAGATCCCCGAGGGCCAGAAGGAGGCGACCGGGCTCTGGGTCAACGACTACGGCGGCTACGTCTCCATCGGCTGCGACGCCAAGCAGATCAAGACCTGCCCGACGAGCTTCGCCGACCTGCTCAAGCCCGAGTACAAGGGACAGGTCGCGATGAACGGCAACCCGACCAAGTCGGGCTCGGCCTTCGCCGGCGTGTACGCGGCCGCCATCGCCAACGGCGGCTCCTTCGACGACATCCAGCCCGGCATCGAGTTCTTCAAGAAGCTCAAGGCCGCCGGCAACTACAACCCGGTCGAGACCACGCCCGCGACCATCGAGAAGGGCGAGACCAAGATCAGCATCGACTGGGACTACAACAACGCCGCCTACGCGCCCCAGATGACGGCCAAGGGCATCGACTGGAAGGTGAACGTGCCCTCCGACGGCGCGTACTTCCAGATGTACGCCCAGGCCATCAACAAGGACGCCCCCCACCCGGCCGCCGCCCGCCTGTGGCAGGAGTACCTCTACAGCCCCGAGGGCCAGAACCTCTACCTCAAGGGCTTCGCCCGCCCCGTCCTGCTGCCCGCGATGACCACCGACGGCACCGTGGACCAGGCGCTGGCCGACAAGCTGCCCGCGGTGGACGGCACGCCCACGTTCCCGACGACCGAGCAGGTGGACGCGGCCAAGGCCAAGCTGGCCGCCGGCTGGGACGCCGCGATCTCGGGATGAGCCGGCCCCGCTCGAAGGGCTGGCTCGGCACGCTCCCGCTGCTGGCGTTCTTCGCGCTCGTGTTCGGCGTCCCCGCCATCGCGCTGGTGGCGGGGGCGTTCACGGCGCAGGGACGGCCGAGCCTGGCCAACCTGACGCAGAGCCTTCAGGGCGGCTACCTCACCGCCATGATCGGCAGCGTGCGCCTGTCGGCCGTGGTGGCGCTGCTGGCGGCCGTCCTGGGCACGTTCCTCGCCCACGCGGTCGTCACCTCCCGCTCCACGCTGCTGCGCGAGGCCGTGCTGACCGCGTCCGGCGTGCTGGCCAACTTCGGCGGGGTGCCGCTGGCGTTCTTCTGGATCGCCACGCTCGGCAACTCCGGCGTGATCAGCGGCCTGCTGGGACTGCCCTCCGGCGCCCTGTACACGTTCTGGGGGCTGGCCGTGGTGTACCTGTACTTCGCGGTCCCGCTGATGGTGCTGGCCATGGCGCCCGCGCTGGACGGGCTGCGCCCGCAGTGGCGCGAGGCGGCCGCCAACAGCGGGGCCACGGCCTGGCACTACTGGCGCTTCGTGGCGCTGCCCGTGCTGGCCCCGGCCATGCTGGGCGGGATCGTGCTGCTGTTCGGCGCCTCCTTCTCCGCGTACGCCACCGCCAACGCCATGGTCGGCACCGTCGTCCCGCTCGTCACGCTGAAGATCGCCAGCGCGCTGACCGGGGACGTGCTGGTCGGCTACGAGAACATCGCGCTGGCCCTCAGCCTGGACATGGTCGTCGTGGCGGGACTGGTGATGGCGGTCTACCTGCCGCTGCAGAGGAGGACCTCCCGATGGCTGCACTGACCGGCCTGGAACGCGTCTCGGGCGCCGAGGCGCGGCGACCGCGGGCGTGGTGGCGCGGCCTGGTGTTCCTGACGGCCGGGATCTACTTCCTGGTCCCGCTGGGCACCTCGTTCTGGTACACCGTGCACACGCCCGGCGCCGGGGTGTCCTTCTCGGCGTACGGCGAGTTGCTCACGGCCGACGGGTTCGTCCGGTCGCTGTCGCTCTCGCTCGGGCTGGCGCTGGCCACGATCGTGCTCGTGCTGCTGCTGGCGCTGCCCGCCATGCTGGCCGTACGGCTGTTCGCGCCGCGGCTGGGGCCCGTGATGGAGGTGCTGTGCACGTTGCCGCTGGTGGTGCCGCCGATCACGTTCGTGGCGGGGATCGGCACGTCGCTGCGCGACGGCACCGAGGTGCTCGCGCCCACGCCGTTCTGGGCCACGCTGATCGCCGTGCAGGATCCGGCGTTCCCCGTGGTGCTGGTGCTGGCGTACGTGGTGCTGGTGCTGCCGTTCGTGTACCGGTCGCTGGACGCCGGGCTGCGCACCATGGACGTGCGCACGCTGGTGGAGGCGGCCCGCAGTCTGGGGGCCTCGTGGCCGTACGTGCTGGCGCGGGTGATCGTGCCCAACCTGCGTTCGGCCCTGGCCAGCGCGTCGTTCCTGACGTTGGCGCTGGTGCTGGGCGAGTACACCGTGGCCTCCCTGCTCGGGTACGAGCCGTTCGCGGTGTGGATCGTGACCGTCTCGGGCTCCAAGGGGCAGCTCTCGGTCGCGGTGTCGATCCTCAGCCTGCTGTTGATCTGGGTGCTGCTGCTCGCCGTGTCCACCGTTTTCGGCAGGTCACGCAAGTCGCGTGAGCCGCGTTCATCGCGTACTACGTCGCGTAAATCGCGTACGTCGCGTAAGGAGAAGGGGAAATGACCGCATCGGTGGAGTTCCGCGCGCTGCGGCGGACGTTCGGCAGGACGGTCGCGCTGGACGGTCTCGACCTCGTCGTCGCGCCCGGCGAGTTCGTGGCCCTGCTGGGCCCCTCGGGCTGCGGCAAGACGACGGCGCTGCGGTGCGTGGCCGGGTTCGAGCGGCCCGACTCGGGCGCCGTGCTGGTCGACGGCAAAGACGTCACCGACGTCCCGGCCAACAAACGGGACGCGGGCATGGTCTTCCAGTCGTACTCCCTCTTCCCCAACCTGAACGCCCGCGACAACGTCGCCTTCGGCCTGCGCGTCCGCAAGGTGCCGGTCGCCACCAGACGGGCCAAGGCGGACGAACTCCTCGAACTCGTCGGCCTGCCCTCCCACGCCGACCGCTACCCGCACCAGCTCTCCGGCGGTCAGCAGCAGCGCGTCGCTCTGGCCCGCGCGCTCGCCCTGGAGCCGAGCGTCCTGCTGCTCGACGAGCCGCTGTCGGCGCTGGACGCCAAGGTACGCGTGACGCTGCGCGAGGAGATCCGCCGGCTCCAGCTCGACCTGGGCATCACCACCATCTTCGTGACCCACGACCAGGAGGAGGCCCTGTCGGTCGCCGACCGGGTGGCCGTGCTGCGCGACGGGCGGCTGGAGCAGGTCGGGGCGCCCGCCGAGGTGTACGACCGCCCGGCCACGCCGTTCGTCGCCGAGTTCGTCGGCACCATGAACCACCTCGCCGGGCGCGTGTCCGGCGACCGGGTCACGGTGCTGGGTCAGCTCCTGCCGCTGGACGGCCCGGCTCCCGCGGATCCGTCCGTGGACGTACTGGTCCGTCCGGAGGCCGTCCAGGTCACGCCGTCCACGGAAGGGGCCGCCGAGGTGCTGGCCGCGTCCTTCCGCGGCGCCTCCGTACGGCTGCGGCTCTCGGTGGAGGGCGGGGAGGTGCTCGCCGACGTACCCGGGCACGAGGCCGCCCGGCTCGGCCCTGGCACGCGCGTCGCGGTGCGCCTCGTCGAACGGCCCGTACTGGTCGCGGCCCGCACGGTCACGGTCCCCGCCCCGGTCGTGGCGGCCGATGCGCTCTGACCCGGCCGCCGTCCTGCTGGACATGGACGGCACCCTCGTGGACACCGAGGGGTTGTGGTGGCAGGCGGTCGAGTCCGTCGCCGGGCGTCCGCTGACCGGTGAGGACGTCCCGTACGTCCACGGCCGCACGATCGAGGACGTGGCCCGCCACCTGGGCGAGCCCCGCCTCACCGAGCCCTTGGCCGGCGCCTTCGCCGACCGGGTCGCGCGTGAGCTGACGATCGTGCCCGGCGCGCCGGAGCTGCTGTCCGGCCTGGCCGCCGCCGCCATCCCGACCGCCCTGGTCACCGCCTCGCCCCGGAGCGTCGTCGAGCTGGTGCTGCCCCGGCTGGGACACGCCTTCGACCTCGTGATCGCGAACGAGGACACCGAGCGGGGCAAGCCGTGGCCGGACCCGTACCTGGAGGCGGCGCGCCGCCTCGGGGCCGCGCCGTCGCGATGCGTGGCCGTCGAGGACAGCCCGGCGGGGATCGCGGCGGCCACGGCGGCGGGGTGCCGCGTCCTCGTCGCGGGGCCCGAGCACGGGCTGCCGTCACTCGACCGCCTGCGTGCCGCCCTCGCCCCCGGGGAGGGCTGAGGACGGCTCGCGCGGGCAGCCGGACGGGGTCTTCCTGGGCATGCGCGGGCCCGGTACGCGCGTGTCCCGCCGCAGATCGACGGCGTGACGCTCCGAATCGGTAAGCTAACGCGACGTGAGCGGTGAAACCTCCCACCTCGGGCGCTACAGGCTGCTGAGCGTGCTGGGGCGGGGTGGCATGGGCACGGTCCACCTCGCCGAGGACCCCACCGGGCTGCGGGTCGCCGTCAAGGTGATCAACCCGGAGCTGGGCCAGCACGAGCAGTTCCGCATGCGGTTCCGCAGGGAGGCGGAGGCGGCGCAGCGGGTACGCAGGTTCTGCACGGCCGCCGTGATCGAGGCCACGCTCGACGGCGACCAGCTCTACGTGGTCACCGAATACGTGTCAGGCCCCAACCTCGAGGAGGCCGTACGCCATTCCGGCCCTCTGCGCGGCTCCAGCCTCGACGCGCTGGCCGTCAGCGTGGCCACGGCGCTCACCGCCGTCCACGCGGCCGGGGTCGTCCACCGCGACCTCAAGCCGTCGAACGTGCTGCTCTCCCCCGTCGGCCCCCGGGTGATCGACTTCGGCATCGCGCGGGCGCTCGACACTCTCGGCAGCGTCACGAGCACCGGCGAGATCGTCGGCACGCCCCGCTACATGGCCCCCGAGGTGCTGCGGGGCGACCCGGTCTCCCCCGCCTGCGACGTGTTCTCGTGGGGCTGCCTGGTGGCGTTCGCGGCCAGCGGACGGGATCCGTTCGTCGGCGACACGCTCCCGGCGATCGTCTACCAGGTGCTCAACACCGAGCCGAACCTCGACGCCGTCGAACCCGGCCTGCGCGAGCTGGTCGCCGCCGCCCTGCACAAGGACCCGGCCATGCGGCCCACGGCGCAGCAACTGCTCGACCACCTCGTCGGGCGGGCCGCCGAGCCGGAGCAGGCGGCGCACAACGTACAGGTGGCGTGGCAGCGGTCCGCCCTCCCCTACACGGGCGCGCCCGGCTCGAAGCCGCGCAGGGGCAGGCTGTACGCGGCTCTCGCGGCGGCCACGGCACTCCTCGTCGCGGGCGGCGTGACCGCCTGGGCCGTGCTGACGCCCAAGGGACCGCCCGACGACCTGGCCGTCCTCTACCGGGAGGACTTCACGCAGACCATCGGCGGCTGGAACGGCGTCTACGACACGCGCGAGAGCGCCAGCTACGGCTACCGCACCGACGGCACCTACGGGCTCGACGCCGGGGACGGCTACGCGGAACGGTGGGCCAGGGCCCCCGTCCCCTTCCTGATCACCCCGCCGACTACAACACCGACGACCACACGCGACCCCGCGGCCACCCCCACGCCCATGCTGCCCGCGTCCGTCGTCATCGGCGTCACCGCCGAGGTCAGGCGCTCCATCGGGATCGGCGAGTACGGCATCTACTGCCACAACTCCGACCAGGACGACACCTACTACGAGTTCGGCCTCGACACGACCGGCAAGGCCAGGATCCGGCGCATACAGAAGGGCGCGGGCGGCACGCTGGCCAGGCCCGTCCAGGTGGACCACCTGCCGGGGAAGGCCCGCGTGGTGGCGTCGTGCGAGCAGGTCGGGAACGCGGTGCGGCTGACGATGTGGGTCAACGACAAGCAGGTGCACCAGGTGGACGACCCGAACGGGATCGGCAACGGGTCACTCGGGTTGTTCGCCCGTACGAGCAAGGACGGGCAGTCGTCACTGAAGACCACCTTCGACGACTTCGAACTACGCGGCCAGAAAAACCCCTGACCCCCACCAATCGAGGTCGTGGCGCGCGACACCCGGCAGGACGGCCTCGCGGCGGCGAGAGAACTCGCCCCCGCCTCACCTTCGACGCACTCGTCATGGTCATGAGCGACGAATCCCCTCGGCACCGCACGGCAGAGGCATCACCACTCCCGTACCCCGGCCCCGGAGCGGTCGCCGTCAGGACCCCACCTTGCTCCCCGGTGGGCTACGACGCCGGTCGCCGCCCGGACGAAGGCGGCGAGCGCCGGCGACCGGCTCTGCTCCGGCCAGGCGATCACCATCGCGGTCGGCGGCGCATCGAGCACGGGGATGCACACCACGTCGCCGCCGAGGTAGGCGCGGACGGACTCCGGCAGGACGGCGACAGTCCGCCCCATGGCGATGAGCTGCATCAACTGCCCGGCGTCACGTACCTCGGGACCTTCGAGGCCGTCGGCGTCGCCCTGGGGCGGGCCCGCCCAGCGCGGCATGACCTCACCGTCCAGATCCGCCAGGGTCACCACCGCCCGTCCGGCCAGCCGGTGCCGCACCGGCACCACCACGACCTGGCGTTCGACCAGCAGGGTTTCGGAGTCGAGCCCGGTCAGGTCAGGCCGGCCGTGCAGCAGTCCGACGTCGGCGAACCCGCCCCGCAGCAGGGCCGCCTGCTCGCCGAAGCCGCAGAACAGCACTTCGATCGCCACCGCCTCCGGTTCGCTCTCAAAGGCGGCCAGGATGTCCGGCAGCAGGCCGCCGTCGCCGGCGGCTTTCATCGCCAGGGTGAGCCGGGGATCCGGGCGTCCCGCCCGGCGGGCGCGCCGGGTGCCCGCCGCCAGCCCTTCCAGGGCCCTCCTGCCCTCCTCCAGCAGCACCTGGCCCGCCACGGTAAGTGCGACCCTCCTGCTGGTCCGCTCAAGCAATATGACACCCAGACGGCGTTCGAGCTGCTTGACGGCCCGGGACAGGGGCGGCTGCGCGATACCGAGACGTTGCGCGGCCCGGGTGAAGCTCAACTCCTCGGCGACCGCCACGAAGTAGGCCAGCTCGCGGGCCTCCATCCCATCCATACCTCCAAGGTATCGCTCGTGATCGAGCTGATCATGGCCTTTGGCAGCCGCCCGTGGTGAGGTTCGATCATGACGGACGACAACGAGTCACCCCCGAAGATCGCCCTGGTCACCGGCGCGAACAAGGGCATCGGTTACGAGATCGCCGCCCAGCTCGCCGCGCTGGACATGACGGTTCTGCTCGCGGCCCGGGATCCGGAGCGGGGCCGCCAGGCGGTCGAGGCGCTGCGGGCCACCGGCGGCGACGTCCACCCGATCATGCTTGACGTCACCCTCCCGACCACCGCCACGACCGCCGCCGGACAGATCGAGCGGCGCTTCGGCCGCCTCGACATATTGATCAACAACGCCGGAATCTCCGGGAACCTCGCCCGGCAGTCACCCGGCACCGCCAGCCTCGATACGGTGCGGGCAGTGTTCGACACCAACGTCTTCGGCGTGATCACGGTGACCAACGCCATGCTGCCCCTGCTGAGGCGCTCCCCCGCCCCGCGGGTCGTCAACCTCTCCAGCAGTGTCGGGTCGCTGAGCGCCCATGGCCCCGGCGGCCCGATGGCCCGGCTGCCGGGATCGGCCGCCTACGCCCCGTCCAAGACCGCGCTCAACGCCCTGACCGTGCAGTACGCCAAGGACCTTGGCGAGGCCGGCATCTTGGTCAATGCCGCCGATCCCGGCGGCTGCGACACCGATCTCACCAGGCCGACCGGGCTTCCCGTCCAGCGCACCGCCGCTCAGGGCGCGGCCGTCGCCGTACGGCTGGCGACTCTCGGGCCTGACGGCCCCACGGGCGGCTTCTTCAACGACGCCGGACCGGTGCCATGGTGAATCTCCCGGCGTACCCGCCAGGTCATCACGACCGCTGTGGCTGCCCTGGCCCAGGTGGACCCTCGGCACGGCCCTGTCCGGCCTGCCACCTGAGCCGAGGAGGGATAGGGAGTGCCGTACGAGCTCACCTATGACCGAGACGGCTCCTCGGAGTGGGCGGAGTTCCCACGCCGCGAGGACGCGGAAACCTTCGCGGAATGGTTGTCCGAGTCGGGAGCCTCAAGCGTGGAGATCGTGGAGGTGGATCAAGAGACGTCAGCCCTGTCCGAGGAGAGCGTTGACCGGTGAGCTTCTCCACTTGCGCCGGGACGATGTGACCGTCCTCTTCCCGTGGGACTTCCTTCCATGACGGCTCGCCGTCGGGAGCGTCGGAATGGCGCGGGCGCCGCTTCTGGTTTTCCGCGCGGTCCTGGGCGATGAGTGGCCACAGACACCTCCCGGCTCGGACGCCGAGCCCCGCCGTCGGTCCCTGTCACGCCCTGACGCCGCCCGCGAGGGGACCCGCGCTCTCGCACCGGGCCTGTCCCTCCGACCGGCCCTGCCCGACAGGGTGACTCAGCGGGCTCGGCCCCGTCGGCTCGCCCCAACCGGCTCGGTCCGGTTCGGCTCGGTCCGGTTCGGCTCGGTCCGGTTCGGCTCGGCCTCGCCCGGCCGGCCTGTGCGGTCGGCCGGCCCAAAGCGGCGGACGCCGACCGCCAACCGGCAGACCTGACTGACGCACGACGGGTCGAAGGATCGGGCCGCAGCGGCCGGGTCAGAGGCAGGTCAGAGGACCCCGGCTCGGGCTGCGGCGAGGGCGGCGTCGGCGGCCCGGTCGGCGTCGCGCTCGGTCACCGGCTCGTGCGCGACGAACAGCCGGTAGTAGACAGGCGCGACCGCCACCCTGATCACCTCTCGGGGGTCGACGACGTCGGGCAGCTCACCACGTTCGACAGCCCGGCGAACGACCTCGGCCGACTGCTCGTGCCGTGACACGAAGAACTCGTGCAGCGCCTGCGCGGCGGCGGCGTTCTGCACGGCGGCGGCCACGAAGGCCGACGACACCGGCCCCAGCTCAGGATCGTCGAACCCCCTGCGTACGAGCTGGACGATCCCCCGCAGATCCCCCTCGATCGAGCCGGTGTCGGGAACGGGCCAAGGCTCGTGCCTGGCCAGTTCGAGCGCGTCGGAGATGAGCCCCTCGACGCCGCCCCACCGCCGGTAGACGGTCGTCTTGTGCACCCCCGAGCGCTCGGCGACGTGCTCCACGGTCAGGTTGGGATAGCCGCGCTCGACCAGCTCGGCGAGCGTGGCCTGGCGCACGGCGTCGCGAACCCGCGCACTCCGCCCTCCAGGCCGTCTCCCGGCCTCTTTGGGCTCCTCGGCCTCCTTGAACTCCCCGGACGTCCCCAAAAACTACTCCAGTTGCATTAGCCGCCCCAGCATGGCACAGTAAAGCTACAACAGTTGCGATTGGAGTTCCACCCGGTCGCGCGCTCACCCGCCGCAACCGGTGCGGCGCAGACTGGCGTCCATCCCACCCGACCAGGACCATCAGGGGGAACACGATGTTGACCAAGATCGACGCGGGCGCGCCGTACGGCATAGCCACCGGCCCCGACGGAGCCCTCTGGTTCACGCTGGTGCACCAGGGCCGCATCGGCAGGCTCGTGCCCGGCGAGGAGCCCGTCATCCACCAGCTCGACCCGGCTGACGGGCTGCCGACGGTGATCGCGCCGGGGCCCGACGGAGCCATGTGGTTCACCGAGGGGAAGGGCGGGCGGGTCAGCCGCATCACCGCCGACGGACGGCGTACCGCCCACGAGGCGGCCTCGCCGTTCGGGATCGTCGCGGGGCCCGACGAGGCGATGTGGTTCACCCAGATGGAGACCGCACAGATCGGACGCGTCGGGGCCGATGGATCGCTGACGCAGTTCGCGGTGCCGGTGGAGGACGGCATGCCCGCGTTCATCACGGCGGGGCCCGACGAGGCACTCTGGTTCACGCTCACCCAGGGCCACGCCATCGGACGCATCTCGCTGTCGGGTGAGGTCAGCGTCCATCCGCTCCCCACAGCGGGCGCCGCCCCGGTGGGGATCACGCGGGGCCCTGACGACGCCCTCTGGTTCGTCGAGATCGGCGCGGGCCAGATCGGGCGGATCGACACCGACGGCAAGATCACCGAATTCCCGCTCCCCGACCGAGCCGCCCGCCCCCACGCGATCATCCCCGGCCCCGACGGCGCCCTCTGGTTCACGGAATGGGCCACCGACCGGATAGGCCGCATCACCACCGACGGGCTCATCGAGGAGCACCCCATCCCCGGCTGGCCGTACGAAGCCGACACCGAGCCTGGAGCTGAACATCCTCAACCCCGCACGACCAGACCACCTCACGAGGGTGAGGGCGAGCCTCCGGCGAGGAAAGCCGAGCCGCACGGGCTGACGGTCGGGCCGGATGGAGCGATCTGGGTGGCGTTGGAAGCCGGCGCCCTGGCCCGCCTCACCTGACCCCCAAACCGCCCCCGAGCACCTCACCGTCCCGTGCGACACCACCATCCACCGCCCACCATCCACCGCCCACCATCCACCGCCCACCATTCACCGCCCAGCACCCAGCACCCAGCACCCACCTTGACGCGCAAGGCCCGCATCACCGGTCCGCGCCAGGCCCCGTTCCGAGCTGTGCCAAGGCCCGTACCAGGGAACCGTGCCAGGCACGACCGGCATTCGGCATCCCCACCGTCGCGGTCATGGGCCTGCGCCAGCGACGCGGTCCCGACCGTCACGTGGGCGCGCCCGTTACTCGGCACGCCCATCCCCCACCACGCCCCGTTGCCCACAGGAGACCACCCCCTCGTCGCCGTGACACAACCACCACACCGCCGACCGGCGATCCCCGTCGGCGGCGAGCCCTCATGATGGACGGCCCGAGTGGCGGTGGGGAGGGAGGGCGGAGTTGACTAGGGCCATGCATGCCATCATCGTCTCCGCCCCAGGCGGCCCAGAGGTCCTCGAGTACGTCGAGCGTCCCGATCCCCGGCCCGGCGAAGGGGAGATCGTCGTCGACGTCGCCGCCGCCGGCGTGAACTTCATCGACATCTACCACCGCTCCGGCGCCTACCCCCTCGCCCTGCCCACCCCCATCGGCTCCGAGGGTGCCGGGACCGTGTCGGCCGTCGGCGCGGGAGTGGACGGAGTGGCGGTCGGCGACACGGTCGCGTGGGCGGGCGTCCTGGGCAGCTACGCCGAGAAGGCGGTGATCCCGGCCGAGCGGGCGGTGCCGGTGCCGGACGGTGTGCCCGCCGAGGTGGCGGCGGCGGCCATGCTGCAGGGCCTGACCGCTCACTACCTGACCCACTCCACCTACGAGGTCAAGGCGGGCGACCACGTCCTCGTGCACGCCGGGGCGGGTGGCATGGGCCAGTTGCTCGTCCAGCTCGTCAAGCTCCGGGGAGCCAGGGCGTACGCCACGGTCTCCACCAGCGAGAAGGAGAAGCTGGCCCGAGAGGCGGGCGCGGACGAGGTGCTCCGGTACGACGACTTCGCCGAGGCCCTGCGCGGCCGGATCGACGTCGTCTACGACGGTGTCGGCAGGACGACGTTCGACGGCGGCCTCGAGGCGCTGCGCCCGCGCGGCCTCATGGCCCTGTACGGCGCCGCCAGCGGCCCCGTCCCCCCGGTCGATCCGCAGACGCTCAACAAGCAGGGCTCGCTCTTCCTGACCCGGCCCACGATCGCCCACTACATCGCCGAGCGCGAGGAACTGCTCCAGCGGGCCTCCGACCTGTTCGGCTGGATCGCCGCCGGTCAGCTCGCGATCAACGTCTCGCACCGCTACCCGCTGGCCGACGCGAAGCAGGCCCACGAGAACCTGGCGGGCCGCCGTACCACCGGGAAATTGCTTCTCGTACCCTGACGTCCATGGACATCGCAGGATCGGTCTGGTCGTTCGCCGCCGTGGTGGCACTGCTCACCGTCACTCCCGGTCTCGACACGGCCCTCATCCTGCGTACGTCCCTGCTCGCCGGGCGGCGTCCCGCGTGGGGGGTGACGCTCGGCATCCAGCTCGGCACGCTCGTCTGGGGCGTGCTCACCGCGGCCGGCCTGTCGGCGCTGCTGGCCGCCTCGCAACCGGCGTACGACGTCCTGCGCTGGGCGGGTGCGGCGTACCTGGTGTGGATGGGGTTGCGCCTGCTGCTGTCCAGGGGCGGCGAGGAGCACGTGCCCGAGCAGCAGCAGGAGGTGCGGTTCGGGACGGGGCTGCGGCGCGGGCTGCTGACGAACCTGCTCAACCCCAAGGTGGGCGCGTTCTACGTGGCCATGCTGCCGCCGTTCATCCCCGACGACGCGCCGCACGCGCTGATGGGGCTGCTGCTGGCCGGGGTGCACGTGGCGGAGGGGCTCGTGTGGAGTGCGCTGCTGATCGGGTTCGCGTCGTGGATGGGCGGCTTCCTGCGGTCGCCCGCGGTGCGGCGGTTCCTCGATCGGCTGACCGGCGTCGCGATCGTGGGCTTCGGCGTACGCCTGGCCGTCAGCGACTGAACGCGCCTCTCACCCGGCGATCTCCGACGGCCCGGACAGGGGACGGCCGGTGTGGCGGGCGTCAGTGGCGGAAGGCGGTGGGCCAGCCGAGGAGGCGGGCGCCCAGGACGGCCGTTTCCAGGGTGAAGCGCTGGGTCGGGTCGTCGGGGGAGAAACCCGTCAGGCGCCGGATGCGTTCCAGCCGGTACGTCACCGCCCGCGGGCTCAGCCCCAGCCGCCGGGCCGCGGCCGTCTGGTTGCCGTGCGAGGCGAAGACGGCCTCCAGCGTCTCCAGCAGCGGCTCGTGCCCGCCCCTGGCCTCCAGCAACGGGTTCAGCACGCTCGTCACCAGGTCCTCGATGGCGTTCCTGTCGCGTAGCAGCACGGGGAAGACCAGCAGGTCGGCGGCCTTGACCACGTCGACCCTGAGGCCGAGCCCGTCGGCCAGCTCCAGGGCCTGCGCCGCCTCCCGGTACGAGGTCACCACTCCCCCAGGCCCCCGCTGCGCCCGTCCCACGCCCACGCGCCAGCCGGGCGGGAAGCGGCCGCGTACGTGGTGGACGAACTCACCCACGGCGGCCGGCAACGTCGCGGGGGCGACGCAGACCAGCAGCCCGTCCCGTACGGCGACCAGGACGTTGTGCGAGCCGAAGCGGGCGATCAGGTCGCGCTCGATGCGGTCCTGGTCGCCGTCGCGCAGGCCACGCGCCACGGCCACCACGTACGACTCGGCCAGCCGCAGCCCGAAGTGCTCGGCGCGTTCCGCCAGCCGTTCGGCCCGTCCCTGGAGCAGGTCGTCCACGAACTCCCGGCGCGCGCCCTCCTCCCGGCGGATGGCGGCGAGCTGCGCCTGCTCGTACCCTTCCATCAGCGCGGAGACCGCCTTGCGCAGCACGGGCAGCACTCCTGGCAGTCCCTCGCCGGCGGCGAGCGCGGCGTCGACGAGCGAGCGCAGCGGGACGCCCAGTTCGGCGGCCCTGGTGCCGGCGGCGCGGTAGACGTCGAGCGTCTCGCGATCCGGTGAGCGGCCCGTGGCCGCGTGGTCGGCCAGTCGCCGCCGATGCCCGCCGAGCAGGTCGGCGGGCGACTCGGAGATCGCCATCAGACTCCTACGTCACGCCTGTCGAAGGCGAGCACCGCGGTGAGCCCGAGCACGGCCGTCGCCCCCGCGAGGACAAGGTAGTCCCCCACCGGCAGCCCTTCATAGAGTGGTCTGCCCTCGGCGTAGTAGTGGAACGGCGAGACCCACTTGAGCCAGGCGACGGCCTCGATGGAGCGGCCCATGGTGACGACCGTGTACCCGGCCACCGCCCACACGCCCACCACGGCGGAGGCGACGAGGCGGCGGCCGACGGCGGCACCGACGGCCACGGCCACGGTGCCGTGGAACAGCCCGAGCAGGAGCACGCCGAGCTGTCCGGCGAGGATCCGGTCGAACGGCACCCCGGTCTCCATGGCCGCGCTCATCCCCACGGCGACCAGCAGCGTCACCACCGCCACCAGGAGCAGGCCCAGCGCCAGCGCCGCGAGCTTGTCGAGCACGAGCCGCCGCCGGTCCACCGGCAGGGTGACGATCAGTTCCAGCGTGCCGGACTCCTCCGGCCCGGCCAGCGCCCGGTTGGCCAGCAGCGTGCCGCACGCGACGAACAGCATGGGGATGAAGAGCTGGTAGACGACCGTCTGCAGGTAGCCGACGCCGGAGGTCATGTCGGTCAGGCCGCCCATGAGATCGCGCAGCGGGCCGGGGAACTTGGCCACCATCGCGGGCCCGTACGTCTCCGGGCTCGCCTTGATGTTGCCGTAGACGGCCAGGTAGACGGCGATGAAGGCGCTGATGCCGAGGCTCCACCAGACCAGCGACCGCCGGTAGTCACGCAGGCTTCTGCCGATCATGGTACGGACTCCTCGTCGCTGTAGTAGGTCAGGAAGATCTCCTCCAGGTCCGGCTCCGCGCTGACCAGGTGCACCACGGTGAAGCGGGCGGCGGCCTTGATCAGGGCGTCCGGGCGGCCGTCGATGGTGCAGCGCACGCTCGCGCTGTCCACGCGCAGGTCGCGTACGCCGGGCAGGTTCTCGAAGGCGGCGCGCGGCACGGGCGACTCGAAGTGCAGCTCGACCCGGCGTACGGCCTTCTCGCGCAGCACCGCGACGTTCTCCACGGCCACGAGGCGACCGGCCCGGACGATGCCGACCCGGTCGGAGACGCTCTCCACCTCGGCCAGGACGTGCGAGGACATGAGCACCGTCCGCCCGGACGCGCGCACCTCCCGCACCAGCGCCAGGAACTCCTGCTGCACCAGCGGGTCCAGCCCCGCGGTCGGCTCGTCGAGGAGGACGAGCTCCGGCTCGTGCATGAACGCCTGGATCAGCCCGACCTTCTGCTTGTTGCCCTTGGACAGCTTGCGCATGGGCACCGACAGGTCGGCGTCGAAGCGCTCGGCCAGGGCCTGGATGCGGGCTACCGGCACGCCGCCGCGGACCCGGCCCAGGAAGCGCAGGTAGTCGATGGCGTGGTCGTGGCCTTCCAGCACCAGTTCGCCGGGCAGGTAGCCCATCCTGGCGCGGGTCGCGGGCTCGCGCGGGTCGGCGCCGAGCACACGTACGGAGCCGCGGGTGGGCCTGATCACGTCGAGCAGGAGCCTCAGTGTGGTGGTCTTGCCCGCGCCGTTCGGCCCGAGATAGCCGAAGATCTCTCCCGGCTGGATCTCGAGCGTGAGATCCTCCAGGCCGCGCCGGGCACCGTAGTACTTGGTCAGCCCTTCGGCCTGTACCACTGCTGTCATGGCCGCATCGTCCCGCTCGGACGGGCTTGGCGTCATTGGACGGGTCCGGCAGCCTGACTCCCGTTCCGCTGCCGGGATCCGGCAAAGAGCAGGTCAAACATCAACCGCGAGTTGAGGGGTAGGGGGCGCGCGTAGTCTGTCTGAAGAAATGGGGACGGTCATGAGCCGCATCGCAGAGTGGCTGAAGAAAGCAGAAAACCTGGCCCGTGGGCACTCCAAGCAGGCCGATCAGGTGCTGGATCGCGCCGAGCGGTACGTCAAGGAGCGCACCGGGCACAAGTACGACGACCAGATCGACAAGGGCGTGGACTCCGTGCAGAGCCGCTACGGCGGTGGCGGCACCGAACAGCAGCCCGGCCGGCAACAGCCGGGCCAGCAGCCGCCGCCCCAATCGCAGGACGAGCGGGACCGGCAGACACCACCCCAGAGCTGAGCCGAACTGACGCGAAGGGCGGCGCGCGCCGCGCGCGCCCTCCGCATGTCCTTCGTGTGCCCTTCGTGTGCCCTTCGTGTGCCCTTCGTGTGCCCTTCACACGCCTGGACGGGGCTCAGCGGCGGGCTTCCTCCATGACCTTGGCCGCGTCCCGCTCGAACGAGCCCCTGGCCCCGAGCGTGAGCAGGCCGCCCAGGACCATCGGGATCACCAGGATGTACATCCCGGCCGACAGCGAGCCGAGCTGGTCCGAGGCGATGCCGACGACCAGCGAGCCGAACGCGGTGCCGAACGTCAGCAGCAGTTGCATGACCGCGAAGCCGATCCCCCGGGAGGCGGCCGGCACCACGTCCGCCAGGCAGGCCGTCATGTTGGGGATGGCGATCGACATGAGCGAGCAGGCGAGCAGCACCAGGACGGTCAGCGCGGCGATCGAGTCCATGGACAGCGCGCCGGCCAGCACCACCGCGCCGGATGTGATGCCGCTGCCGCCCGCCAGCAGCCGCCCGCCCTTGCGGGTGCCGTGCCACCTCCTGCCCAGCCACGAGCCGACCAGGGTGCCCGCGAGCGTGCCCGCGATGGTGATCAGGCCGCTGAGCGAGCCGGCCGTGCCCACCCCGACGCCGAAGCCGCGCACCATGAACGTGGGCAGCCAGAAGAAGATGCCGGCCAGCCCGAGGCTGAGGAAGGCCAGCCCGACACAGACGAAGATCAGGGTCGGGATGGACGCCACCTGGCGGAGCTGCGGCCAGAACGGCGGCTTGCCCCCGGCCGCCCGCCTCGGCGCCCCGAGTGCCGTACCACCGCCGGACGGGTCCGCGGCGGGCAACTGTCCGGCCGCCACCAGCCGGTCCAGCTCGCCGCGGCGCGGCTCGCGCAGGACCCACACGAGCAGCGCCGTGAGCACGCCCGGGACCACCATGATGAGGAACGCCGCCCGCCATGAGAACAGCTCGGCCAGCACCCCGCCGAGCAGGGTGCCGACGCCGCCCAGGTACGTGGTGACGCGGGTGAGCCCGTACGCCTTGGCCCGGCTGACGGGCGGGTAGTAGTCGGCGAGCAGGCTGCCGGCGGCCGGGTTGTCGATGTTCTCGGCCGCCGCCAGGAACACGCGCATCGCGTAGAACATGGCGAAACCGGTGGCCAGGCCGGAGCCCAGCGTGGCGATCGCCCAGCAGAAGACGACGACGGCGATGATGCGCGTCCGGCTGAAGCGGTCGGCCAGGTAACCGGCGGGCAGCGACACGAGGACCGCGGCCAGGGCGGCGGCGGTCGGGATGGAGCCGGCCGCGGTGTCGCTGAAGCCCCATTCGTTCTGGATGAGCGGGAGCACGCCCGAGAGGAGGTTGTGCTCGATCCGGTCCACGAGTCCGACGATGAAGAGCACCACGAGGGGTGCCCAGCCGAAGGGCGCGCGGGACTGCGCGTCGATGGTGCCTGTACGCGGCGAACCGAACGTGCCGACCATGCCCAGCCTTTCACGTAGGTAACTCTAGAATTCAGTTCTAGGGCAATGTTCTAGCTACAGTGACATAAGTCACAGCGTTCGTAAATGGGTCGTTACCGCGAAATTTCGCCTTCTGGGTGGTGTGTACGGTGATCCCATGGTCAAAGGGGCACTGCTGGTCGCGGGAACCACGTCGGACGCGGGCAAGAGCGTGGTCACGGCCGGGATCTGCCGCTGGCTGGCCCGGCGGGGCGTACGCGTGGCGCCCTTCAAGGCCCAGAACATGTCGCTCAACTCGTACGTCACGGCCGACGGCGCCGAGATCGGCCGCGCGCAGGCCATGCAGGCGCAGGCCGCCGGCCTCGAACCCGTCGCCGACATGAACCCGATCCTCCTCAAACCGGGCAGCGACCGCCGCAGCCAGGTCGTCCTCATGGGCACCCCGGTCGCGGACGTGGACGCCATGGAGTACGGCGCGTTGAAGGACCTGCTGCGCGCCACGGCGCTGGAGGCGCTCGCCCGGCTCAGGAAGCAGTACGACGTGGTGGTGTGCGAGGGCGCGGGCAGCCCCGCCGAGATCAACCTGCGCCGCGGCGACCTCGCCAACATGGGCCTGGCCAGAGCCGCGAACCTGCCCGTGATCGTGGTCGGGGACATCGACAGGGGCGGCGTGTTCGCCGCGTTCTACGGCACGGTGGGCCTGCTGGACGCCGCCGACCAGTCCCATGTCTCCGGCTTCGTGGTGAACAAGTTCCGCGGCGCCAAGGAGCTGCTGGAGCCCGGCCTCGACATGCTCAGACGCCTGACCGGCCGCGAGGTGTACGGCGTGCTGCCCTGGCTCGACGGGCTCTGGATGGACGTCGAGGACTCGCTGGCCCTCGACGGCCGCCGGGTCGCCGTCCGCGCGCCGTACGGGAGGCAGACGCTGCGGGTGACGGTCGTACGGCTGCCGCGGATCTCGAACTTCACCGACGTGGACGCGCTGGCCGCCGAGCCGGGCGTCGTCGTGCGGTTCGCCACCGACCCGGCCGAGCTGGACGACGCCGACCTCGTGGTGCTGCCGGGCTCGCGGGCCACGGTCGCCGACCTGTCGTGGCTCAGGAAGACCGGGCTGGCGGCGGCGATCCGCGCGCGGAAGGGGCCCGTCCTGGGCATCTGCGGCGGCTTCCAGATGCTCGGACGGGAGATCGAGGACACGGTCGAGTCGGGGGCGGGGCTGGTGGAGGGACTGGGGCTGCTGCCGGTGCGGGTGGCGTTCGCGCGGGAGAAGCGGCTGTCCAGGCCCGAGGGGACGGCCTACGGGGAGCCGGTGCGCGCGTACGAGATCCATCATGGGGTGGCCACGGTGGAGGGCGGCGAACCGTTCCTCGACGGCTGCCGGGCCGGGAACGTCTGGGGCACCACGTGGCACGGGGCCCTGGAGAACGACGGGTTCCGGCGGGCGTTCCTGACCGAGGTGGCGGGGCGGGCGGGGCGGGACTTCGTACCGGATCCCGGGACGGACTTCGCGCGGCTGCGGGAGGAGCGGCTCGACGCGCTCGCCGACCTGGTCGAGCGGAACCTCGACACGGACGCCCTGCTCCACCTCATCGAACACGGCCCGTCGGCGGACCTCCCGGCCCTCCCCCCTGGCGCTCCCGAGCCGTACTAGAGCGTGCCGGTCAGGTGCGGGCCAGTCGCTGGGCGGCGATCCAGGCGTCGATCTGCTCCCAGTGGTCGTACAGCCAGCGGACGCGGTCGGCACGCCGGTGCGGGATCTCTCCGGCGGGCACGCGCCACCACTTCGCGGTGATGTGAGCGGCGATGGGCAGCTTGCGCCAGACGTCCCCCATCGTGATCAGGTCGTCGAGCCCTGTGTGCGCGACGAAGATGACGTCGGCGGTGGGGCACGCCTCGATGGCCTCGATGGCGCCGTTCGGGCGGGGCGGGAGCAGGTGGTCCATGCCGCGCGCCCGCTCCGCCTCCGCGTCCAGCCCCTTCTCCTCCAGCCGCCGGATGGCCAGCCGACGGCGGCGCGGGGTGAAGTTCCCGCCCTCAGGGAAGATCACCAGGGCGTCCTGGTCGCTCATGGTGGCCGAGAGGTGGCGGATCTCGTCGATGATCCGGGTCTGTCCGGACTTACGGGACACGAACGCGTTCGGCAGGCGGTTGACCACGACGTCGAGCGAGGGGTCGTACTGGAGGGCGGCCTTCATGACGATGCGGGGCCGCCGCCGATAGCGCGACAGGAGGTGATAGATCAGCAGGAAGGAGTCGCCCGGTCCCGCGTGCCGCGACAACACGATGATCGGCCGGGTCAGCCGCGCCGCCAGCTCCTCCTCCGTCGGCTCCGGCTCCTCGATGTCCGTCGACAGCCGGAAGATGCGCACCGCGGCCGCGTACACCTTCGACAGGAACCACTTGATCAGCCCGTAGTGCCGCTCCTGCCGCCTGGCCCCGCCCGCCACCCACAACCACAGGCAGGCGATCAGCACCGCCGACTCCAGCGTCAGCCAGGCCACCCCGAACCACACGAACCTCGGCCCCCTGCGCTGCGGCGGCGGCAGGCGCAGCGAGGCGGCGGCCGTGACGACGAGCCAGAACGGCAGCGTCACCAGCATGAACACGGTCACCTCGATGACGAGCGGAGCCAGCACGAGCCGGCGCAGGATGCGTGGTGGAAGCACCGCGGCCTCCTTCGGTGTCTCCCTTCATCCTCCCCCGTTCGCCAGGTAGCGGGAAGACGCGTCGTAGGCCCGGTCGATGCAGGCCGAAACCTGCGACACGTCGCGGTAGCGCAGCGGGGAGATCTGTTCGGTCACCCCGGCGGGCAGCACGTGCACCTCGACGCCCGGCGGCAGCGTGGCCAGGTCCTCGGCGAAGCGGTGCCGCCGGGCGATCTCGAACGCCACCATGCCCACCTCCCAGAACCGCCTGGGCGGCGCGAGGGGCTGTTCGATGCGGCCGACGTGCAGGACGTAGACGCGCCTGGCCCCGAGCAGCACCGCGCGCCCGATCGGGATGCTGTGCACCAACCCGCCGTCGTAGAAGTGCTCGCCCTCGATGACCACGGGCGGCAGCAGGCCCGGCACCGCGCACGAGGCCAGCACCGCCTCCACCAGCGGCCCCCGGGTGAACCAGTGGGCCGCCGCCCGCTCCACCGAGGCCGCCACGCATTGGAAGGGGACGGCCAGCTCCTCGATGCGCGAAACCTGCACGGTCTCGCTCAGCACGCCTCGCAACGGGTCGTTCGGGTGCAGATGGGTGCCGGTCCTGGCCAAGGTGGACAGGCGGGCCGCCCAGGAGCCGGCGAAGGCCGTACGTACGACGTCGGAACGCCACAGCTCGGTCAGCCTGGCCACGGCCCTGTCGGGGTCGGCGGCGATGACCGCCCCGTTCAGCGCTCCGACCGAGGTGCCCACGATGAGGTCGGGACGGATGCCCGCCTCGTCGAGCGCGCGCAACATGCCCACCTCGTACGCGCCGAGCACGCCGCCGCCGCCGAGCACGAACGCGGTCTCCGTGCCCCGCTCGGACGCGGGAACGGCGTCTTCCAGACCGTGCACCCCCGGATCCTACCGAGGGCGGGGAGCGGGAAACATCAACGGAGACACCAAGACCCCCGAGGTCGGGGGCCTGGTGCGTGGCGAGTGCGGTGGGTGTGGTGTCGTCGAGACCCTGGCGCGTCGCGCGCCTGGTCTCGGGCGGTGGGCATCGTCAGAGGTCGAACTCGTCCCGCTTCGCGCCGATGAGGAATGCCTTCCACTCCTCCGACGTGAAGACGACTGCGGGACCCTCTGGGCGCTTGCTGTGACGGACGGCGACGATTCCGGGCAGGTTGGTGGCGACTTCCACGCACTGCCCGTTGTCACCACTGGCAGTCGACTTGCGCCACTCGGCTTCGCTGAGGTTCACCTGGTCCATTTCCTGATCGCATCCTCTAGTGCCTGGTGAGTAACGCTTTTCGGCTGAGCATCCGCTCTGATGCTGTCATACCGTTGTTTGACGCGCGCGACGGCCTCGTGGTCGGCGGTGACCTGGCCGGACAGGATGGAATCGGCAGAGACGACTTCCGAACCGTCTCGCAATCGCGCCAGCGCGAACCCGCTCATCATGCCACAGGCACAACCGGTCGCGATAGGCACGAACTGGACAGTGATACATGGATGTTGAGTCAGTTCCAGCAGGTGGCGCAGTTGGGCCGCCAAAATGCGAGGGCTGCCGATGGGCCGGTTCAGCACGCCCTCGTCGATGAGCGCGAGGAAGGTGGGCGGCTGGGGCCCGTCGAAGACGGCGATCCTTCTGACGCGCACCTCGACCCGCTGGTCCACCTGGTCGGGGGCGGTCGTCGCCTCGAATATCGCGCGGGCGTAGTCGGGGGTCTGCAGGATGCCGGGGACCAGCAGCGGGTCCCAGGACTGGAGGATGACCGCGCGGGGCTCGATCTCCTCCACCCAGCGGGCGAACCAGCCGAGCGTGGGCGACTGGGCGATCTTCGTGAAGAGCGCGACGAAGTGCCCGTCGAGGCCGAAGGTACGGTCGGCCTCCTCCGCGACCTCGATCGTGGCGGCGCGGCGGCCGGTCTCGATATGACTGATGAGCGATTCGTGGCAACGCAGGCGTACGGCCAGCGCGGCCTGTGTCATTTTTCCGGCTTTCCGGAATTCAGCCAGATCGTGGGCGAAGCGGGCGCGAGGGGACATTGGTTCGCCGAGGTTGGTCTCCACGGCCTCTCCACAGGTCATGAACTGGAGCCTTCACTGCTCGTGACCGTACTGCGACGCGGTGGTGACGGGCAATACAAAGGCCGCGTATTTCTTTGTCGGCCAAGTTTCGCGAGATTGGCGCATCGCGAGGCGGCGCGAATGTTCATGCTGGAGAGCCGACACAGTCGAAAACGACAGCCTGCGTGTATCGGAAATCGTGGACAGCAAATCGGGATAAGTCGGTGATTTCATGTCAGCACAGACAGTGAACACGCAGCTACCGGGCGTCACTGGCTGGTGGGACACGACTCTGCGCCGCAGCGCGCGCACACCATGCCAGGCCAGGCACGCGGTCCGGTCATGGCTGGGCGATGCCGAACTCGAACTCCTCGACAGCGCGGCGCTGGTCGTCTGCGAGCTGGTGACCAACGTCATCCGGCACGTCCCGGCGGGAGCGCATCGCGACTGGGTCACGGTACGGCTCGGCGTCGCCGACGACTTCGTCCGGCTGGAGGTGATCGACCCGGGAACGACGACCTCCGAGCCCCGATTCAGGCCGCTCAAGCCGGGGTCCATGAGGCAGTCGGGACGCGGCCTGGGCCTGGTGGCCGTCCTCGCCGTCCGGTACGGCACCGAGCGCCTCGCGAACGGCCACCGCGTCGTGTGGGCCGACCTGGCGTCCGCCGCCGCCTTCGACACCGCCGTTCAGGAGGTCCGCGAGCAGTTCGCACCTGGACGCCCGTGAGCCTTCGCCAGGGGTGAACCGGCGGCTTGCATCTCCAGTTGGGGGAGGCGGAAGAGTGAGGGCATGGACGGGGACGCGCTCTACTCGATCGGCGACCTGGCCCGGCGCACCGGGCTGACGGTCAAGACCATCAGGTTCTACTCCGACGAGGGGATCGTGCCACCCGCCGCACGCGACCGCGCCGGCCACCGCCGGTACGACCTCGCCGCCGTCGCCCGCCTCGACCTCGTACGCACGCTGCGCGATCTCGGGCTCGACCTGCCCACGATCCGCAGGGTCGTCGACCGGGAGATCTCTCTGCCCGGGGTCGCCGCGGCGCACGCGGAGGCCCTGGGGGCACAGATCCGTACGCTGCGGCTGCGGCGCGCGGTGCTGACCGCGGTGGCCAGGCGCGGCTCCACCCCTGAGGAGACGGAACTCATGCACAAACTCGCCAGGCTGTCGGAGGACGAACGCCACCGCCTGATCGACGACTTCCTGCACGCCGCCTTCGGCGCTACCGACCCCGTCCTCGCGGGGGTCATGCGCTCGATGACCCCCGAACTGCCGGACGACCCCGAGCCCGAGCAGGTGGAGGCGTGGATCGAGCTGGCCGAGCTGTCCCGCGACCCGGGCCTGCGCGCCGCCCTCCGCCGCATGGCCGACGACCTGGCCGCCGACCGCAGAAGGGCCGGACAGGCGCCGCCGCGGCCCGATCCCGCCGCCGTGGCCCGCGACCTGGCCGCCCCGGCCCTGGCGGCGGGCGTCGACCCGGCCTCGCCCGACGCCGACGCGTACGTCACGGCCCTCACCGCGCGCTTCGCGCACGAGCACGATCCGGCGGAGCTGCGGGCGAGGCTGGCGGTGGCCGCCGACCCGCGCAGGGAGCGGTACCTCCAGTTGCTCGCCGTCATCAACGGCTGGCCACCGCCGGAATCCCTGATCCCGGCACTCGACTGGTTCACCAAGGCGCTGGACGCCCGCTTTCCGCCCGCCACCCGGCCGTGAACGAGGTCTCACGCGCTCTTCCTGAAACCTGAACCCACCGCCACGGTGGGCGAAGGTCTGGCCTGTCGCGCTCGAGGGGCCGCCTAGCATACGCGCATGACCACGCACGGATTCACGCTCACCGCGGCAGGCCCGTTCGACTTCGCCGACTCGCTGCGATTCGTCGAGGACTGGCCGGCCACGAGCGCGCTGCCCTCCGACGGGCGGGCGCTGCGCTTCGCGTACTGCGCCGAGTCCGACTGGCGGCCGATCGGCGTGAGCGTGACGGCCGCGCCCGGCGGGGTGGCGGTGACCACGACCCGACCGGCCGGGCCCGCGATCAGGGGCGAGGTGGCGCGCATCCTCTCGCTCGACGTCGACGGCGCCGGCTTCGCCGAACTGGGCGAGGCCGACCAGGTGCTCGGCGACCTGCAACGGCTGCGTCCCGGTCTGCGTCCGGTGTGCTTCTGGAGCCCGTGGGAGGCGGCGTGCTGGGCGGTGATCGTACAGCGCTCCTCGATGCTCATCGCCTCCCGGATCAAGCAGCGCATCGCGCAGCGGTACGGCGCGCAGGTCGAGGTGGACGGGCACCCGGTCCCGGCCTTCCCGCCGCCGGTCTCCCTCCTGGAGGCGGGCGGGCTCGGCCTGCCCGCGCAGAAGGAGGAGTGGGTGCGCGGCCTGGCCAGGGCGGCGCTCGACGGCGTGCTCACCACCGAGCACCTGCGCTCGCTGTCCCCCGAGAAGGCCCTGGCGGAGTTGCGGGCGCTGCCCGGCGTGGGGCCCTTCTCCGCGGGGCTGATCCTGATCCGGGGAGCGGGCGCGCCTGACGCCTTCCCCGGCGACGAGCCGCGGTTGTTCGCGATCCTGCGCGAGGCGTACGGGCTGCCCGAGGACGCGCCGGCGGCGGCGTACCGGAAGCTGGCCGACGCCTGGCGGCCCTACCGCTCCTGGGCCTCCTTCCTTTTCCGCGCGACCACGTACGGCGTCATGGACGACCGGGCGCCCAACCCGGATTGACCCCCCTGAGCCGGCACACCGCCGACGGGTTCATCGAGATCGCGGCCATCGGGGACCCTGTCATGCGAAAAACCATCACGTTCTGTACTCGTCATGTCACAATGAGCGGCATGCCGTCCCCCCGACATGACGCTCTCGTCCAGATGTTCAACGACCGCCCCAAACTGGCGGTGGAGATCCTGCGCAACCAGATGGGCGTGGATCTGCCCGACAACCTCGAAGTCCGGAGGGAGAGCAACACCTTCAACACCCGGCCCTCCGACGACATCGACGCCGACGTGGTCCTCTCCATGGGGCCGCGGCAGGAGCCGGTACACGCGATCATCGTGGAGGTCCAGCAGGACAAATCCAAGGATGCCAAGCAATTCGCACGCTATGCCGCCGCGCTGTGGCTGCTGCTCCGCTGCGACGTCATCACCCTGCTCGTCTGCCCCGACCAGGGCACCGCCACCCACTACGCAAATCCCATCGACACAGGGCTGACCGGCTACCGGCCGGAACCCTACGTACTGGGACCCGACGACATCCCCGCCATCACCGACCCCGACGAAGCCGCCACCCACCTGGCCCTGTCGGCCATGTCCGTCATGGCCCACGGCCGCAACCGCCAGGTCATCGAAGCCTTCGCCGCAGCCCTCGTAAAGGCAGACGACGAACACGCTGCGAAGTATCATGAATACGCATACAGCATGGCCGCAGCCGACATCCGGCGCCTGATGGAGGAGATCATGAAGTCCACCGACTGGCCGGTCCACAGCCCACTCGCCCGCGAACATTTCGGCCGCGGCCTCGACCAAGGCAAAGCAGAAGGAAAGGCAGAAGAGGCCGGCAAGATGCTGCTTCTGGTGCTCGGTGCCCGTGGGCTCGACGTCCCGGAGGACGCCCACGCCCGCATCACCGCCTGCACCGACCTCGCCCAACTCGAAGCCTGGACCACCCTCGCCGTCACCGCCAAAACCATCCACGACGTCTTCGACTGACAACATCCTCACCGGGCGGCCTGGCGCGAGGGCGTTCTCAAAGGGGGCTCGACCGTCACTGAGGGCGGCGGTGCACCCCCACCAGGTGCCCGTTGTGGCGGACGCGGGCCTCATCGTAAGGGCTCATCGGGCGGGTCACGTACGCCTGCGCGATGCTGTCGGCGTCCCCCCGGTCCACACCCCAGCCGATCGTGTGCCAGCACGCCTGCCCGTCGCCGCCCGTGGTGTCCAGGACGGCGATCTCGAAGAGCTCGGCGGCGGCCGGAGGCGTGCAGCGTACGTGGCCGTGGGGCCGCCCGTCGGCGGCCTGAGCGTCCCGGCTGCCGGTCCCCCGCTGGTCCATATGGATCTCCCTCCTGATCACGCAAACTTGGTCCGGGACATGCATGCCCCAATTGCCGGCAAATCAGTCATGCCGCCGAATGCCCGCAAGAGTGTCCGAGGTCATTACCGAATGCGGAGGTTTCGGCGGGAGGCGGCAAAGAGGGAGCCGGGAAGCCTCGAAGGCATGAGCTTCAATCCGCTGCGCGAGCGGGGCATCCCACTGGACGAGCAGCTACGCGACTGGCGGGAGCTGAACGTCACGCCGATCGACCCCGACCACGCCGACCCGTACACGCGATGCCGGATCATCACCATGAACGGGATCGAGTCGGAGGCCGTGCAGTTCAGCCACCAGCTCGCCCGCCACTGCCCCGACCTGGAGATCAAGCAGCACCTGGCCCTGGTGCGCCAGGTAGAGGCCCAGCAGCAGAAGGCGGTCAACTGGCTGCTTTCCGGCCTGGCCTCGGCGCTGGAGACCAGCATCGCCTACGAGCAGACCGCCGTCGACCTGACCTCCTGGGTGGCCCGCACGGAGCCCGCACCCCACCTGAAGCAGGCGTACGAGTTCGGCCTGCTGGAGCACGTCGACCACCTCTACCGGTTCGCCCATCTGTACGAGCTGACCGAGCACCGCAGGGCCGAGAAGATCGTCGACCACCTCACCGAGATCATGCCCGGCCGCCCCACCCGCCTGCACCACCGTGACCCGAGGGACAACGTCCGCCAGCACTACGGCAGGGAGAACGCGGCGCCCGTCTCCAAGCTCCACGCGCTGACGATCACGGCGGTCGAGCAGCAGATCATGACCTACACCATGAACCTCGGCCCCACCTTCGCGCAGCCGCTCGCGCGCCGGCTCTACCAGGAGATCGCCCTGGTCGAGGAGGCGCATGTCACGCACTACGAGTCGCTGATGGATCCGTGCGAGAGCTGGTGGGAGATGCTGCTCAACCACGAGTACAACGAGTGCTACCTGTACTACTCGTTCATGGAGACCGAGCCGGACCCCAGGGTGAAGCGTCTCTGGGAGCTGCATCTCGCCATGGAGCTGGAGCACCTGCGGCTGGCCGCCGAACTGTTCAGGAAGCACGACGGCCGCGACCCCGAGCAGGTGTGCGCCGCCGAGTTGCCCGCCCCGGTGACGTTCGAGCCCGGCAGGACCTACCTGCGCGAGCTGGCCGCCGCCCAGCTCGACTACACCACCCAGGGCACCGGCTACGTCCAGGCGGCCCACGCGCGGTTCGAGCGGGCGCAGCAGGCGATCATGGGGGGCGAGCAGGCGCCGTCGGAACGGGTCGTCGAGGACAACCTCGCCAGGTCCGGCCAGGCGCACCGGCCGCGGACGAACGGCGAGCGCCCCGTGCCCGAGGGATCACGCCGCTCGTAGCGCCGGCCGGTCCCGTCAGTCCTCCAGGATGGGCAGGCGCAGGACGAACCGGGCACCGATGTCGGAGTCCTCGATGGACAGCGTGCCGAGGTGGGCGGTCGCGATCTCGCGGGCGATGGGCAGGCCGAGGCCGGTGCCGCCGGCGTCGCGGCTGCGCGAGGCGTCGAGGCGGGCGAAGCGCTGGAAGACGAACTCGCGCTGGTCGTACGCGACGCCCGCGCCGTCGTCCACCACTTCGAGCACGGCGTCGTCGCCCTGCCGCCGCACGGTCACGATGACCTTACGGTCGGCGTGCCGCTCGGCGTTGTCCAGCAGATTCGTCAGCAGCCGGGCGAGCTGCAGCCGGTCGCCCATGACGCTCACGCCGGTCTGCAAGGTGGTGACGACCTCCTTCCCCCGCGGCCTGGCGGCCTCGGTGGCGACGAACTCCCCCAGGTCGATGGGCTCGCGCTGGTCGGGGGCGCCGGCGTCCAGCTTGGTCAGCGTGAGCAGGTCACCCACGATGGCCTGCAGCCGGTCCAGGCTGCCCAGGACCTCGTCGCCGGTCACCGCCCAGTCGGTGTCCTCGGGGTGGAGCAGGGCGTCCTCGACCTGGGTGCGCATCGCGGTGATCGGGCTGCGCAGGTCGTGGGAGGCGTCGGTGGCGAACCTGCGCTGCCGTTCCATGGCCACCTGGAGCTGCTCCAGCGCGCTTTCCAGCCGTTCCAGCGTCTGGTTGCCGGTCTCGGCCAGGGCCTTGATCTCGTCGTCGTTCTCCGGCACGGGGACGCGCATCCCGCCCCCGCCGGCGCTGATCTCGGCCAGCCGCCTGGTGATGCTGCTGACGGGCGCCAGCGTCCTGGCGACCACCCGCGACACCCCGAACCAGGCCAGCACGACCAGCGCCGCGGTCACGCAGAGCTGGAAGAGGAGCACCTGGGGGCTGACGTACCAGGGGACGGTCTGGCTGAAGGCGTAGACGACCCAGTCGCCCTCCGGCTGGTACGCGACCAGCCCCACCACCATCACGCACCCGTCGGACAGCTCACGCAGCTCGCACAGTTCGCCGTAGTCGTTGGCCTGGTCGCGGTGCGGGATCGTGGTGGTCAGGCGCGGTACGCCGACCAGGTTCGACGACGCGGCGACCGGGCGGCCTCCCGGATCGACCACCTGGATGCCGTCGAGCCCGTCGAGAGGCAGCACGCGGGGCAGCCGGTTGCGCTTGACCTGGAGCAGCACGCGTACGGCCTTGCTGGACACCTCGTGTGCCCGCAGGTCGGCCACCTCATTGCGGATGCCGTACAGCACGAAGGCGCTGACGACGACGTTCAGCAGCAACATCGTGACGCTGGCGAACAACGCCAGCCGCGTACGCAACGACCGGCCGAACCGCGTGCTCACTCGCCTCCCCCGAGGACCAGAAGACCACGAGGACCAGAAGACCACAGTGTCGCGTTCGCCGCTAACCTCGGGAGATTCCCCGACAAATCCGATTGAGCACCGCGAGCGCGATTACTCGACGACCAGCTCGACCTGGATGTTGCCGCGGGTCGCGTTGGAGTACGGGCACACCTGGTGGGTGGCCTCCACCAGCTCGCGGGCCGTCTCCGGCGCGAGGCCGTCGGGCAGCTCGACCCGGAGCGTGGCCGAGAGCTGGAAGCCGCCCTGACCGTTGGGCGACAGGCCGATCTCGGCCGTGACCGCCGCGTCGGAGACGTCGATCTTCCGCTGCCCCGCCACGAGGCGCAGGGCCGAGGCGAAGCAGGCCGCGTAGCCCGCGGCGAAGAGCTGCTCCGGGTTCGTGCCCTCGCCGTCGCCGCCCAGCTCCTTCTGCAGGGCCAGCTTGACGTCGAGGCGTCCGTCCGAGGAGACCGCGCGGGCGTCGCGACCGGCGGAGGTGGCGATGGCGGTGTACATGCTCATGGTGGTCCTTTCTAATAGACAGACCTGTCTGTCTGCTTTATGGCTCGATACTAGACAGACCTGTCTGGTAGCGTCAACAGGGTGAGCACAGAAGCGTTGGAGGGCCGTCGCCCCAGCCCCGCGCGCGACCGCGTGCTGGAGACGGCCGGGCGCCTGTTCTACGCCGAGGGCATCCACTCGGTCGGTGTCGACCGGATCATCGCGGCGGCCGGTGTCGCCAAGGCGACCTTCTACCACCACTTCCCGAGCAAGGACGAGCTGGTCCGCGCCTACGTGACCGCGCAGAGCGCGGCGCAGCGGGCGATGGTCGAGGAGATGCGCGCCGAGCCGTCGCGCGACCGGCTGCGAGCGATCTTCGCCTTCATGTGCGAGTTCGGGTCAGGGCCCGGCTACCGCGGCTGCGCCTTCCTCAACACCGCGGCCGAATACCCCGACCCGGCCCACCCCGTGCGGCTCGCGGTCGCCGAGCACCGCCGCTGGATACGCGACCTCTTCCGCGACTTGCTGGCCGCCGACGGCGACCCCGGGGCCGAGCGGACGGCCGACATCCTGCTGCTGTTGCGCGACGGGCTCGTGGTCGGCTTCGACCTCGACGACCCCGCCACCGTACGCGGGGCCGTCCACGAGGCCCTTGACCGGGTGCTGGTCAGAAAGGCGTAGGGAGCCGTTCGAAGAACCAGAACAGGCTGACCCCCACGATCGGGATCGACAGCGCCGCCACCGCCCTTGACCCCCGCGACGTACGGCGCAGCAGCACCAGCAGGGGGAAGACCACGGCGACGATCGCGAGCTGGGCCGCCTCGATGCCGACGTTGAAGCTCAGCAGCGACAGCAGCAGCTCCCACGAGCCGCTCCGGTCGATGTCCAGCGCGCCCGCGAAGCCGAGCCCGTGCATCAGGCCGAACGCGAAGACGATCGGCAGCCGCCACCTGCCGAACCGGTCGTCGTCGTGGCCGCGTAGGTTGGCCAGCGCGACGACCATGATCGAGGCGGCGATGACCGGCTCGACGATCCCGCCGGGCACGTTCACCACCCCCATCGCCGCCAGCAGGAACGTGACGCTGTGCGCGACCGTGAACGCGGAGGCCGTGACGACGACCTCACGCACCCGGCGCGCGCCGATGAGCAGGGCGAGCAGGAAGAGCACGTGGTCCAGGCCGAGCAGCAGGTGCTCGGCGCCCAGCAGGAAGAACTCGCCGATCTGGTTCACCGCCCGGCGCTCGCCCACGCGCAGGGTCGGGCTCTCGGCGACCAGGACGGCCGAGCCCTTCTCGCCGTCGAGCGCGTAGCGGACGAGCGTCTCCGTGCTGTGCACGAACGTCTCGGAGTCGGGGAACAGGGCGCTGGAGATCGCGTGCGCTCCCCCGCCCGCGCCCTGGCAGGCGTAGGAGAGGGTGAGCAGCGCGAACGTCTTCTTGCCGCGCGGACGCACGTCGGCCTCGGACGCCATGGTGGGGGCGCAGGGCCGTTCGTCGTACGCGACCGCGAACCGTTCGGTGATGTAGCTGGTCACGGCGTCGCGGTTGATCCGAAGCTGACGGAGCTGCTCGTCCCGCCCCTTCGCCTCGTACGCCTCCGCGTAGAGCCAGGCGGACTTCATGAGCAGGTCGTACTCGAGGTCGAGCACGACTCTGACGTTCACGCCGCCCGCGGCGGTGACCTCGGCGTGCGCGGTCGTGGTCGCGTCGTGCGCCCGTGCGGGAACGGCCGGCGCGAGGCCGCCGAGGAACACGGCGAGGACCACGAGGGACACCCGCAGCAGCATGTCGTTGTCTCCATGGGGAAAGGCCGCCCGGCCCCTTCGACGCGGGGCCGGGCGGAGTGAGAGTTACCGGTTGAACCAGCGGTGCATGGGCGAGTCCGGGCCCCACTTGCCGGGGCGGCCGTGCTCGTCCTTGGTGACGAAGACGCTCGGCTCGGAGGCGGTCACGCCGCCGCCCGCCGAACGCGCCGTGACGAACCAGGCGTAGGCCGTGTCGTCCTTGAGGCGGTCCCACTTGACGGAGGCGACCTGGCCCGAGGCGACCGTGCTCTTGCCGATGGTCCGCGTCGGCTTGTACAGCGCCAGCGAGTCGGTCTGCAGCGTCGTCGTCCGCGAGGTCAGGTCGACCGGCAGCACCATGTTGTCCTCGAGGCCGTTGTAGCGGCGCAGCGGGTCGTACTCGGTGGCGCCGAACTCGTTGAGCAGCGGCGAGTAGGTGTCCACGCTCAGCTCGGCCCGCTTGACGTCGAACTGCAGCAGCCGGAAGAAGCTCGCGCCGAACTGGAGCTGGTCGGCCGGGTTGTACCCGCCGATCTCGGTGAGCCCGAGCCGGTCGGCCGAGACCGTGTAGAACTGGTAGTCCGCCAGCAGCTCGACGACCCCGTTGCCCACCTGGCCGACCTTCGGCTTCACGTTGGTGCCCACGCCGTGCTCGTGGCCGGCGAGGATCAGGAAGACGTTCTGGTTCTTCTCGACGACCGTCTTGTACAGCATCGACCCGTCAGGGGCGGCGAACCCGGCGCCGCGGCCGTCGGGGTTCGTGCTCGGCACGATGTAGTCGTGCGAGAGCAGGATGCCGTTGCGGTTGGGGAACTTCTTGAAGATGGAGTCGGCCCACTCGGCCTCGTCCCTCGTCACCCCGTACGACAGGCCGACCACGACGAAGTCCAGCCCGCCGGCCGAGAACAGGTCGTAGTGGTTCTGGTTGTCGCCCTCCTTCCAGGGGCCGCCGTACTCGGCGTGCTGCCAGCCCTGCGCGGCGTCCTGGTAGCGGGTGGGGCCGTAGTACGTGTTGTAGATCGACTCCGGGCCGGTCTCCAGGCCCGACTGGTTGTCGTGGTTGCCGGCGATCACGCCGTTCGGGATGCCGGCGTCGTCCAGCACGCGCTGCTGCTTGGACGACACCTCGAACTCGCCCACGACCTGGCGCTGCGTGGCCTCGTCCACGGGCTTGCGGCTGTTGTTCTCGATGATGTCGCCGGTGTGGGCGACGTACGAGATCTTGCGCTGGTCCTTGTTGTTCTTGATCCAGTCGACGATGCCGCCGTAGGCCGACTCCCAGACCGCGCGCTCCTCGGCCGTCTCCTGCTCCACCGCGCCCTCGGAGAGGTACTGGGTGTCGGTGAAGTGCACGATCGAGAAGTCGTACGAGGCGGGGTCGGCGAAGGTGTTCGGGTCGCCCGGCTCGATGTCGTCGGCGAACGGGTCCTCACCCGTCACCATGACGTGCACCTGCTGCTTGTCGACGTACGCGCGGTCCACGACGGCCGTCAGCAGGGTCTTGCCCTCGGCGGCGCCGCGGGCGCTGGTCAGCAGGTCCCACGCCTTGGTCTCGGTGTTCCACACCCGCAGCGACACCAGCCGCTCGGGGTCGATGACGCCCTCCCAGCGCAGCACCGGCGCGTCCACGTGGCCCTTCACCTGCACGTCGAAGCGCTGGTAGACAAGGTCCTTGCCGTTGGGCGCGTCGAGCGTCCGCCCGTCGGCGGGCTCCAGCGCGTCGGTCCTGACCTTGCGCTCGCCCGGCACCCGCAGCGTCGTGGGCACGGACGTGGCCTCGCCCTGGTACGCCTGGTTCGGCGTGAGGATCTCGGCCTGCGAGAACGTCGCGGTCACCTGTCCGCCGTCGGGTTCGGCCACCTTGGCCGACAGGGTGGCGGGGTCGGACACGTCCACGGCGCCCAGCGCAGGGGACAGCTCGGCCGGGACGTCGGGGATGCCCGCCGACTCGAACACGATCTCGCGGGCCGTGGCGTTGCCGAGCCCGTCGACGCCGGTCACGGTCAGCGTGTGCTTGCCCGCGCGCAGGCCGGGGCCCACCTTGGCGCCCAGTTCGATCGGCTGCCCGTCGAGCTTGACGTCGGGCCCGGACACGACGCCCGAGGCGTCGTCCAGCTTCACGTCCAGCACCACGGAGGCGGTGATCTTCTGGTCCGCCGCCGGGACGCTCCTGGTCACCTTCGGCGCCGAGTTGTCGGTGATCAGGACGCGGGTGGCGACCTCGCCCGTGCTCGACGTGGCGGCCAGGGTGTGCTTGCCGTCCTTGATCTGCGTGGTGTCGAGGTCCGCGCGCAGGCCGCGGGCGGGGGCGTCCACCAGGAACTGGAGGTCGATCTCGGTCAGCGGGTTCACCGTGTCGCCGCAGTTGCCGTCGCCCATGCCGTACGAGGTCTTGAGCATCTGGCCGGTCGCGGTGCCCTGGGCGGGGGTGAGGGCGATGTTGGAGATCGCGAAGTCGTCGCGGTTGTTGCCGCACGACGTCGGGAACGTGCCGGCCACGAAGTCGATCGTGTTCCAGCCGGGCACCAGGAACTCGTTCGGGATCGCCAGGTCCACCCGGCGGCTGACGAAGTCGCCGTCGAGCACCACCTTCTGGCCGTTGACGAGCACGTAGTTCTGGTAGCGCGCCTCGATCGAGTTGCTGCCCACGTTGAAGCTGAGGGTCGCCTGGCCCGAGCCGAGCGTCTCGGGGACGCGGACGGCCGGGGCGTCGATCGTGTAGCGCAGTTCGGCCTCGCGTAGCGCGCCCTGGTTGTCGCCGCAGGCGCCGTCGCCCATCCCGTACGACGCCTGGATGTCCTTGCCGGTCACCTTGGCGCCGTCGAGGGCGAGGTCGAGGTTCGCGATCGCGAAGTCGTCGCGGTTGTTGCCGCAGGACTCCTTGTAGTCCCCGGTGACGACCTTGATCGTGTTGTCGCCTGGCACCAGGAACCGGGCCGGGACCGCCACGGTCACGCGCTGGTTCACGTACGAGCCGCCGAGGTCGATGCGCTTGCCGTTGACGAGGAGGAAGTTGTCGTACTTGTCCTCGAGCGGGTCCGCCCCCACGTCGAAGGCGAGCTTGGCGGCGCCGTTGCCGAGCGTGGCCTTAGCGGCGGGCTCCTCGCCGTCCACGGTGAGCGACTTGACGCCGCCCGTGCCGTTCGCCGGGACGTGCGCGAAGATCGGCTTGGTGCCCGCCACGAGCGTGCCGTCCGTGGGCAGCAGGCGCGGCGCGCCGGCCGGGGCGTTGTTGACCGTCACGGTGTTCTTGGCGCTGACGCCGGACGCGGTCGTGGCGGTGATGACGTGCTCGCCGTTGGCCAGCTTCGCCGTGTCCAGGTCCGTGGACAGGCCCGTGGTGCCCTGCGGGTCGGACTGGGTGAAGAACTTCAGCGTGGCGCGCTTGAGCAGCGAGGTGTTCGTGCCGCAACTGCCGTCGCCGAAGGAGAGGGTGTACGGGTTGTCCTCGCCGTCGGCGACCTCGCCGAGCAGTTCGAGGCCCACCTCGGACAGCACGAAGTCGTCGTAGTTGAGCCCGCAGGACGACTGGATCGCGCCGACCACGATCTCGACCGTGTTCTCGCCCTTGACGAGGTGCTCGTTCGGGACCTCGATGGTGGCCCGCTGGTTGACGAAGTTGCCGATCTCGCTCCGGTAGGCGCCGTTGACCAGCACGTAGCTGTGGTACTGCGCCTCGGTCGAGTTCGAGCCGACGTCGAAGGAGAGCTTGGAGACGCCGACCGTACGGGTGGCGTCGAGCGCGGTGTCGTCGACGGCGAGCTTGGTGACGCTGTCACCGGCCGCGGTCGGCACCGCCGCGACCTTCACCGTGCCTTCCAGGTAGGAGCCGCTCGCCGGGGTGAGCGTGGGCGGGTTCGTGGTCGGGGAGGCCGTGGGTGTCGGGCTCGGCCGGCCGCGGTCCTGCTGGGCGGGCGCCGGGTCGGCGTACGCCGACGTCACGAGGCTGCCCGCGAGCAGCACCGCGAGCGCGGCGGCCGTGGCCAGGCGTCCCCGGGTCAGTAAACCGCCCAGTGATTTGGGTGATGCCATTGGCTGCATCTGGTGCAGTCCCTTCTCAAACGTTCAAGGGCGCCGTTGGGCGGCCCTCGGGCACATTGGAGCGCCCGAGTGAACGATGAGCATGGTGAGGCTGAAGAGAACAGGAAATCTCTCATCATCTAGGTCACAACTACGCAAACGTCAGCGGATCATGACGAGATTGGACCCGTGAAACGGGCCAGGAGGAGTTCGATCCTGCGCCCGTGCTCGCCGCCGGGCAGCCGGCCGCCGCGCGTGAGCGTCACCAGACCGTGCAGGGCGGCCCAGAACACCTCGGTCAGCAGGCCCAGGTCGGCGCCACCCGCGTGGGGGCGTACGGCCTCGGCCAACTCGCCGAAGCCGGCCTGGAGGGCGGGCGGCGCCTGCGGGGTGGCGAACGGCAGGTCGACGTTCTGCCGGAACATCGCGTCGTAGAGGGCCGGACGCCGGTCGGCGAAGGCCGCGTACGCCGCGCTGACCGCGGCCAGCGCCCCTGCCGCGTACGCCGACGTACGGGCCGCGCGCAGCTCCTCCGCCAGGTCGGCGAAGCCCTCCAGCGCCACCGCCGTCATGATCGCGTCCTTGCCCTTGAAGTGGCTGTAGAGCACCGGCTGGCTGTACTCGACCCGCTCGGCCAGCCGCCGGGTCGTCACCGCCTCCCAGCCCTCCGCCTCGGCCAGCTCCCGGGCCGCCGTGATGATCAGCTTCTCCCGCTCGGCACGTTCGCGCTCTTTGCGCCCCTGGATCGACATGCATGCAAATCTAGCACCGCTAGAGTTTTTGTCGACGCACTGTTAGCATCACTTTCGTTCCTAGCATCGCTAGCAGTTGGAGACGGACATGCTCGCCTATCTCGCCTACGGCCTGGCCATCGCACTCAACCTGATGATCCTGTTCATCGGCGCCCGGTTCCTGCTGGCGCCTCAGCCGTCGGCCGCCGGCTACGGCGTCCCGGCCAAGGCGGACGGCGACCGCGCCTACCTGACGATCAAGGGAGTGCGCGACGGGACCTACGGCCTGCTGGGGCTCGCCCTGCTGGCCTTCGTCGGGCCGACCGCCGAAGCGTGGTTCATGCTGGTGGTGGCGCTGGTGCCGCTGGGTGACACGCTGATCGTGCTGCGCAACGGCGGGACGCGGGCGGTGGCGTTCGGCATCCACTTCGCGACCGCCGTGGTCGTGCTGATCAACGCCGCCCTGCTCTTCGCCCTCTGAGCCATCCCGCGCCCGTCACGACCCGGCGCCGGAGGGCTAGATGCGGTAGAGCGCGCCGATGAGGGGCCAGGTCAGGGCGGCCATCTCGGCCGGGGAGCGCGGGCAGCCGCGCTCGAGCCAGTCGGACGCCACCCCGATGAGCGCGCCGGCCGTGAACGCGGCGGGCACGTCGGGCGGCAGGTCCGGCGGGAGCCCGGCGTGCTCGCCCTGCTCGCCCTGCTCGCCAACGGCCTCGCTCAACCGCTCGTGGATGACCCCGGTCATACGGCGGCGGATGTGGTCGGCCACCCGCGCACTGCCCTGCGGCCCGAGCAGCGCCCGGTAGAGGCCCGCGTGCTCGGCGAGGCTGGCGAAGAAGCCCTCCAGCGACCTGATCGCGTCCGGCCCCAGCTCGGGTGTGACGGTCCGCGGGGTCGGGATGGCCTCGATCAGCCGGTCGATCATCGCCGTGCAGGCCACCTCGGCCAACTCGTGGACGTCGCGGTAGTGGTCGTAGAAGGTCGAGCGGCTCACTCCGGCCCGCTCGGCGACGTCGGCGACGGTGATCCTGGGCAGGTCCTGCTTCTCGACGAGTTGCAGCAGCGCCCGCGCCAGGGCCGCCTGGGTACGGCGGACGCGCCGGTCGCCCGAGGGGTTGCTGCCGCCGTCTCTGGTCGTCGTTGCCACGAAGTTCACCCTACCTTCTGCCTACACTTGAAGGTTTTCCTACAGATGTAGGGTATTGTCAGGAAAGGATGACAGAAAGGACTGCGATACATGCGGATTCGTGCAGGCCAGGCCACCTTCGGACGTGCCGCCCGGCACCCGGGTGACGCGGCGTGACCTCGCCCGGAAGCATCCTGATCGTCGGCGCCTCGGCCGCGGGCCTGGGCACGGCCGAGGCCCTGCGACGGCACGGATACGCCGGCCGGTTGACGCTGCTGGACTCCGAGCCCCACCTCCCCTACGACCGGCCGCCGCTGTCCAAGCAGGTCCTGTCGGGGGCGTGGGAGCCGGAGCGGGCCCAGCTCCGCACCCGGGCGCAACTGGAGGCGCTGGGCGCCGAGTTCGTACGGGGTGAGCACGCCGTCGCCCTCGACGCCGCGAGCCGCACGGTCACCACCGCCTCCGGCCGCACGCTGAGCGGTGACGCCGTGGTCGTCGCCACCGGCCTGGAGCCGCGGCGGCTCCCCTGTCAGGACGGCCTGGCCGGAGTGCACGTGCTGCGCGGCCTCGACGACGCGCTCGCGCTGCGCCTGGGCCTGACCGCGGCCAGGCGGCTGGTGGTCGTCGGCGAGGGCGTGCTCGGCGCGGAGATCGCCGCGACCGCCCGGGGCATGGGCACCGACGTCACGCTCGCCGGGCTCGGCGAGGCGCTCCTGGCCGAGCAACTCGGCGCGGAGATCGCCGGGCACCTCACCCGGACGCACACCGAGCACGGCGTGCGCCTGCGGCTGGGCGCCGCGGTCGACGGGCTGACGGCGGGTGACGGAGGTCGCGTCACGGGAGTGCGGCTGGCCACCGGCGAGGTGCTGCCCGCCGACCTCGTACTGATCGCGATCGGCTGCCGGCCCGCGACCGGCTGGCTGGAGGGCAGCGGGCTCACCCTGGGCGACGGGGTGGAGTGCGACTCGCGCTGCCGCGCCGCCGAAGGCGTGTACGCGGTCGGCGACGTGGCCTCCTGGCACCACGAGGGGCTCGGCCGCAGGCTGCGATTGGAGAACCGGACGAACGCCACCGAGCAGGCCCAGACGGTGGCGGCCAACCTCCTGGGCGCCGACCGCCCGTACACGCCGATCCCGTACTTCTGGACCGACCAGTACGACGTCAAGATCCAGGCCCACGGCCTGCCGTCGCCGCGGGCCGAGGTGAGCGTCACCGAGGGCGATCCGCAGGAGAACCGCTTCGCCGCCCTCTACCGCGAGGACGGCCAGGTCACCGGCGTACTCGGCTGGAACATGCCCAAGCAGGCGCGCGTCCTGCGACAACAGACCCTCGGCGCCCGGCACGGCACCGAGCCCCTCGCACCCGCCTGAGCGACGACCGATCGGCGGGCCACGAACGACCAGGACATGACACGAGGCCGCCCGCGCCAGGACGGCACGACCATCCGTTCCAGAGGAGATGCTGAATGAGTGTCAATGAGCAGGTGCTGAACTACCCGCTGGCCAACGACGCGGCGCTCGACCCGCCCGCGGAGTGGGCGGAGCTGCGCGGCCAGTGCCCAGTCGCCCACGTACGGCTGCCCAGCGGCGACCAGGCCCGGCTGGTGACCAGGTACGACGACGTCAAGCAGATGCTGGCCGACCCGCGCTTCACCCGCCAGCTCACCGCGCCCGACGCGGCCCAGTTGTCGGCGGACGGCGGCGGGGTGTTCAACAACGGCCTCACGGGGATCATCCCTGAGAGCGGCGAAGAGCACCAGCACTGGCGGCGCCTGATCGGCAGGTGGTTCACCGCCAAGCGCATGTCCGCGCTGCGGCCCCAGATGACGCAGATCGCCGACGACCTCATCGACGACCTGGTCAAGCTCGGCGCGCCCGGCGACCTCAAGGCGGGGCTGGGCTTCCCGCTGCCGGTGTACGTGATCTGCGACATGCTCGGGGTGCCGGCCTCCGACCGGGACCGGTTCTCGTACTGGTCCGACACGCTCCTCAACCTCACCCGGTACACGAAGGAAGAGATCGACGTCGCCCAGGCCGAGTTCTACCAGTACATGTCCGACCACGTCTCCGCCAAGCGGGAGCGGCCGGGCGACGACCTGCTCAGCGAGCTGATCGCGGCCGGCGGGCCCGAGAACGGCGGATTGTCCGATCTCCAGATCCTGGTCACCGGCATGGGGCTGCTGGTCGCCGGGCACGAGACCACCGCCAACATGATCGGCAAGATGGTCTCGATGCTGCTGGCCGACCGGAGCCGGTGGGAGCGGCTGCTGGCCGAGCCCGCGCTGATCCGTACCGCGGTGGAGGAGACGCTCCGGCTCGACGCCAACGCGGGCTTCGGCCTGCCGCGCTACCTGCCCGTGGAGAGCGAGGTCTCGGGCACCGTCCTGCCGAAGGGCACGACCGTGATCTGCAGCATGGCCGCCGCCAACCGCGACGAGAGCGCCTTCGAGGACGCGGGCGAGATGGACCTGACCCGCAGCCCGAACCCGCACCTCGCCTTCGGCTCGGGCCCGCACTCCTGCCTGGGCCAGTCGCTGGCGCGTACCGAGCTGCAGGTGGTGCTCGAAGTGCTGCTGCGCAGGCTTCCGACCCTGGAGCTGGCCGTGCCGGTGGAGGAGTTGGAGCGCATGGAGGGGCTGGCGGTCGGCGGTCTGCGTACGGTGCCGGTCCGCTGGTGAGGCCGAGAGCCCGGAACGAGAGGAAGCCGAGATGAAGGTAACCGTCGACGAGGACAAGTGCTGCGGCGCGGGCAACTGCGTGCTGATCGCACCCGAGGTCTTCGACCAGCGTGAGGATGACGGCATCGTGATCCTGCTCGACGCCACGCCCGCGCCCGGCCAGTACGACGCGGTCCGTGAGGCCGCCGCCGTCTGCCCGGGCGCGGCGATCGAGGTCAGCGAGGACTGACCGCCCGGAAACGATCCGCCGGCATGCGCACGCCGCCCCGGCGCCGTGCGCATGCCGGCCGAGGGACATGACGGGAGGTGGGTCAGAACTCGCTCAGCTCGAAGACGCCGATGTCGTCGGCCGAGGTGCCCTGGCTGGGCGACGACTGGTTGAGCGACGCCTCCACGGCGACCCAGCCATGGAAGCCGCCCGAGCTGTCGATGATCTGCAACATGGGCTTGACGTGCGAGTTTCCGGTGTAGCAGTGCTCGCCGCGCCCGTCGGCCAGCTCGCGCCGCCAGTGCCAGATGGTGTCGCGGCGATCGGTGGAGGTGGCGTTCGCCGTGGCCAGGTAGTAGTCGGTGGCGCTGTTGGCGCCGCCCAGGCACCGCCCGCTCGCGCACCGCCGCCACCCCGTCATCCAGAACGGCGCCCCGGCCCCCTCGTCGAGGTAAGGCGTCCCGGCGTCGGTCTTCCACAGGTGATAGTCGTGCTTGAGTCGCTGATGGTCGAAGGCGGCGATCTGGGCCATCGACGCCCGCTGGCTCCAGGTGGCGTTGCTGCCGTATCCGTAGCCGTGGGTCGCCCCGAACGAGCTGCCCCGATAGCTGAGCTTGGCGAGCTGGCCGGGGATCGGCTCGCTGACCGTCCACTCCTCCCAGCCGTTCCCGGTCCACGTGATCCGCAACACCGAGCCGGTCAGCGTGTAGGTGCCGCTGAGCTGCTTGGGGGAACTGGTCGCCTGGAATCCGTTCGCGGTCTGCACCTCGCAGTCGCGCGCCCCGCAGCCCGAGCCCCTGACGCCGGTGTAGCTGCGGTTCACGCGTACGCGCTGCGACCAGTGGAAGTGTGAGTCGTACGCCTGGCCGTCGGCGGTGAGCGAGTAGGTCGCCAGGCGTACCCAGTTCTCTCGCGAGGTGGTCTTCAGCCCGCCGATCGCGACCACGAACCGGTACATGCCGGCCGGGGCCGCGGCGGCGGCCGGCAGGGCGGGCAGCGCGGCCAGAGCCACGGCTGCCGCGAGCAGGACACGCAGGAAGGCGGTCATGGAGCACCTCCGGAGGGACGGGGACGTGCGCACCGATCATCCTGACCATCTGTCGTGCTCGCGGGCAAGCGGGAAAGAGTGAACCCATAGCGGAACGAGAGCGCGCCCGCCCCTCGCACCCCGGCGAAAGATGGCCCTTGACGACCCATCGGACATGTCCGTAATCTCATGAAACGATTATGATTATCACTTCTTTGAGATGGGGCGAAGGTGGCAGACGACCACATGCGCGCGGCCTGCGTCCGATGAGTAGCGCGATCGATCTCGTCAAGCCGGATGAACACGGTTACCGTCCCGAGGGGAGGTCAGGTTGCGCAGACGAGCTTTGATCATGCTGCTGGCGTTCCTCGGAGCGGTGCTCGCGGCGTGCGGCGCCCAGAACGGCGCTCAGGACAGCGTTCAGAACAGTGTTCAGGACGGCGGGCAGAACGGTGGGCAGGACGGCGGGCAGCTCACCCTGGCGGCCCCGCGTGACCTGGTCGCCGGCCCTCAGGACCCCTACTACACACACCAGACGCTGCGGGTGTGGGAGCCTCTGGTGACCGTGGACGACCGGCTGCGGCCGGTCCCCGCCCTCGCCGCCTCGTGGGAGAGCGCCCAGGACGGGCGGCGCTGGACGTTCACGCTGCGCGAGGGCGTACGGTTCAGCGACGGCACGACGCTGACCGCCGAGGCGGTGGTCGCCAACATCGAACGGTTCCGGCGGATCGCACCCCGCCCGTCGGCGTTCTTCAGCCTCGACGCCGGGATGGAGGCCGCCTACGGCAAGCTCACCGGCGTGCGCGCCGAGGCGGGCAAGGTGGCGTTCACCCTGGAGGAGCCGGTGGCCGACCTGCCCGGCAGGCTCGCGGGCTTCTTCAGCATGGTGCAGTCGCCGAAGGCGTTCGCCGCCTCGGGCGACTTCGCCGGCGGGCCGGTGGGCACGGGGCCGTACACGCTGGCCGAGTGGGTCAAGGGGCAGCGGGCGGTGCTCACCGCCAACCCGCACTACCACGGTGCCGCCCCGGCGTACCGGCGGATCGAGGTCAGGGTGATCCCCGACGCCAACGCACGGGTGGCGGCGTTGCAGGCCGGTGAGGTGGACGGGCTGATCGACAAGGGCGCGCTGCTGCCGGGGCAGGTCGCCGCGGTGGCCGCTGACAGCGCCTACCGCGTCGTACGCAGCCCGTCGGTCCTGACGCACTACCTGACGTTCAACGCGTCACGCGAGCCGTTCTCCGACCCCCGGTTGCGGGAGGCCGCCGACCTGGCGATCGACCGGCGGGCCATCGCCGAGAAGCTGCTCGCGGGCACGGCCAGGCCCGGCGGCGCCTTCCTGTCCCCCGCCTTCGGCGACCTCGCGGACCCCGGCCCCGCCCCCGCGTGCGACCCCGCAAGGGCCCGCGAGCTGGTGACGGCCGCGGGAGCGCCCGCCGAGCCGGTCACCATCCTCGTCTCCTCGGCCGAGACCGGCCAGTTCCCCTACACCGACGTCGCCGAGGTGCTGCGCGCGGCCCTGGAGCAGGCGGGCCTGCCGGCGAAGGTGAGCGTGGTCGAGGCCACCAAGTCCGTGATGGAGGCGGGCGACTACGACCTGTTCCTCAGCGCGTACAGCGTGCCCAACGGCGACGCCGACTACCTGTTCCGGCGGTTCCTGCGCTCCGACGCGGCCTGGAACGTCGAACGGAGACTCGGCTACCGCAGCCCCGAGTTCGACGAGCTGATCGACCGGGCCGCGACCACGACCGACGCGGACGCCCGCCGCGACCTCTACCACCGGGCACAGCGGCTGCTGGCGGCCGACCGGCCGATGGTGCCGCTGGCCTACCAGGACAACCCGATCGTGACGACCGCCAAGGTCGGCGGCGTCACGCAGAACGCGGCCTACGTGGTCGACCTGGGCAAGCTCGTACCGGTGAGATGACCGCGGTCCTGCTGCGGCGGGCGGTGGAGCTGCTGCTCACGCTGCTGACCCTGTCGGTGCTGGTCTTCCTGCTGACGTCGCTCGCGCCCGGCGACCCGGCCGAGGAGCTGCTGCGCCGAGGGGGCGTCCAGCCCACGCCGGCCGACGTCGCGGCGCTGCGGGCCGAGCTGGGGCTAGACCGGCCGCTGGCGGAGCGGTACGTGAGCTGGCTGCTCGACGTGCTCCGCGGCGACCTGGGCCGGTCCTACGCCGACCGGTCGCCGGTGGCCGGGGAGGTGCTCGCGCGGGTTCCCGTGACGTTGCGGCTGGCGGGGGCGGCGGCGCTGGTCGCGGTCGGGCTGGCCGTGCTCGCCTCCGTGTGGGCGGGGCTCAGGCCACACTCGCTCGTGAGCCGGGCGATCGGGTTCGTGACGGTGGCGGTGACGGGCGTGCCGCCGTACGTGGTGGGGATCCTGCTGATCAGCGTGGTCGCGGTCGGCCTGCGGGCGCTGCCCACGGGCGGGGACGACGGCCCCGGCGCGGTCGTGCTGCCCGCGCTCACCCTCGGGCTGCCGGGCGCGGCCACGTTGCTGCGGCTGCTGCGGGCCGACCTCGCCGGGGCGTTGCGGCTGCCGTTCGCCAGGCTGGCCGCGGCGAAGGGGCTGCGTCCGCGGCGCACGGTCGTCGTGCACGCCCTGCGCGTGGCCGCGCCGAACGCCGTCACCGCGACGGGACTCGTGCTCGCTGAGCTGGTGGCCGGGGCGGTGGTGGTGGAGACCCTGTTCTCCTGGCCGGGCGTGGGGCAGCTCGCGGTGTCGGCGATCAGGCAGCGGGACCTGCCGGTGGTGCAGGCGTACGTGCTGGTCACCGCGGTCGCCACGGTGCTGGTGCTGGCCGTGGCCGAGGTGCTCCTGACCGTCTGCGACCCACGGGTGCGGCGCCGGTGAAGGGCCGGGCCGGGGTGGTGGCGTTCGCCGCGGTGGTGCTGTTCTGCCTGGTCACGCCGGTGGTGTCGGGGCACGATCCGCGGGCGCCCGATCTGGGGCGGGCGTTGCTGCCGCCCGGCGTCGAGCACTGGCTCGGCACCGACCAGCTCGGCCGCGACCTGCTCACCAGGACGGCCGCGGCGGGGCGTACGTCGTTATTGTTCGCGCTGGCCATCACGGCGGTCACCACCCTGCTCGGCACGGTGTCCGGCGCGGCGGCGGGGCTGGCCGGCGGGTGGGCCGAGCGGCTGCTGCGCTTCGCCGCCACCGTGGCGCTCGCGCTGCCCGGCCTCACGCTGGCGCTGGCCCTGGCGGGCGTGCTGCTTCCCGGGGCCATGACCGTGCTGGTGGCGCTGGTGCCGCTCGGCTGGGTGAACTGCGGGCTGGTCACCGCCACGGCCACCCGGCGGGTGGCCGCCTCCGGCTACGTGCTGGCGGTGCGGGCGATCGGCGCGTCGCCGTCCTACCTGCTGCGCCGTACGATCGGGCCGCACATCGCGGGGACGGTGCTGACCGTGGCCACGGCCGACTTCGCCAGGACGCTGGTCGCCGTCACGTCGCTGGGCTTCCTCGGCGTCGGGCTGCCACCGCCCGACACCGACTGGGGCGGCATGGTGAGCGAGGCCACGCCGCTGCTGGTCGCCGCTCCCCGGTTGGCGGTCGTGCCCGCGCTGGCCCTGGCCGTCACCGGGCTGGCCGTGGCCCTCGTGGTCGACGCCCGGCGTACGGGGTGATCGTGCGCCGCGGGGTTCAGGAGGTCGCCATGCGCGCCGACAGCCAGCGGCCCGCCGGATGGGCCGCCAGCAGGGCACCCGCCTGCCCCAGGCGGCCCCGGCCCGCCACCGCGGCGGCCTGGAGCGGGAGCAGGGCGAGGATGCTCGACCGGACGGCCGTGCGCACCTGTTCCGGGCCAGCGTGCACCCGCAGCCCCGCCTGGGCGGGCACGGCCACGGCGAGGTACCCGGCCAGCGCGGACGCCGCGGCCAGACGGCCGGGCACGGTGGCGTCCCGGCAGGCCGCCAGGCTGAGCACGGCGGCGGCGGCCGTGGCGGCGAGCGCGGCGTGGGCCGTGGCCGGAGTGGCGCCCTCGACCTCGGCCCGGCCCAGGACGCTGATGCCGTACGTGTGCGCCCCCACGGCCAGCGCCATGGGCAGGGCACGGGGCCGTCCGTCGGCGCCGAGCAGCACGTCGAGGGCGCGGCACAGGGACATCGCGGCCGGTCCCGCGGGCGTGCGCTTGAGACCGAGGTCGTAGGCGTACACGGCGCCCGCGAGCAGCCCGGCGAGGGCCAGCCCGCGCCGCCCGCCGGACACCGCGGCGGCGGCCAGACCCGCGCCGGTCAGACCCAGGGCGAGGCCGAGCGTCTGCCCAGGGGTGATCCGCCCGGACGGGATGGGCCGCTCCGGCCGTTCGACGGCGTCGTCGGCGCGGTCGGCCCAGTCGTTGAGCGCCATCCCGGCCCAGTAGAGCAGGGTGGAGGCCACGCCCAGCCCCGGCCGCCAGCGCAGCCCGGCCGCCGCCGCTCCCGCCATCGTGTCGCCGGGCACCGACACCGCGGCCGGTGCCCTGACCACCTCCAGCCATGCCCGCACCATGAAACCTCCGGGTGGTCGGCCAACACCCCCATACAAGTCAGAAAATATGACCATGTAAAGGGCGTCCGCCGCGCGGAGACACGGGCCTCAGGTGCGGAACGGCCCCGTCACGCAGTACGTGATGCCACCGGAGGACGACCCCGAGGTGCCGCGCTGCGAGGAGAAGTAGAGCCGGTCGCCCGCGGGGTTGAAGGCCGGCCCGGTGATCTCCGAGGAGCCCTGGCCGTTGACGCGCAGGAACGGGGAGATCTTGTCGTCGGCCGTGATCAGGCAGACCTCCATGTTGCCGCCGTCCTCGGCCACGTACAGGTCGCCGTAGGTGGAGCCGGTGACGTTGTCGACGCCGGTGAGCGGCGCGGTGCCGGGGCTGACGAGGCTGTCGTCGTAGGCGAGTTCGTAGGTGTCGCTGGTCAGGTTGACCTGCCAGACCCGGTTGTCGCCCTTCGTGGTGAACCAGACCGTGTCGTCGGCGTAGTGGCAGCCCTCGCCGCCGTTGAACGACTTGGACCCGGAGACCTGGCTGCGCGTGGCCGTGGGCGAGCCGTCCGGGTCGGGGACGTTCGCCCAGGTGAAGGAGCCCGACGTGGCGGATCCCGCCACCAGGACCTGCAAGGTGCCGGACGACAGGTCGCCCCACGTCGTCGGGACGAACCGGTAGAAGCGCCCGTTGGTCTCGTCCTCGGTGAGGTAGATCACCCGGCGGACCGGGTCGGCGGCGGCGGCCTCGTGCTTGAAGCGGCCCATCGCCGGCCGCTGCACGGCGGTGCCGCCGAACGGGTAGGTCTCGTACACCAGGCCCAGGCTGACCTCCTCGCACGACAGCCAGGTGTTCCAGGGCGTCTTCCCGCCCGCGCAGTTCGTCCGGGTGCCGGACAGGATCCGGTACGCCGACGTGACGGCCCCGCCGGAGTCGAAGCGGATCGCCGAGGCGCCGCCACCGGGGTTGATCTCGGAGTTGGACACGTAGATCCAGCCGCTGCCGTCGGCGAAGCAGGCGCCGCCGTCGGGGGCGTCGTGCCACGTGTACGACGTGCCGGGGACGGCCTGGCGGGAACGGGCGACCACCCGGCTGGTGAAGCCGGCCGGCAACAGGATGCCGTTGGCGTCGGCGGCCTGTAAGGGGCCGTAGGGGCCGGGGGCGTTCTGGGCCGGGGCGGCCAGCGCCGCGCCCTGCCAGAGACTGCCGGAGAAGGCGAGGGTGCTCGCGCCGAGCACCGATGCGCGCAGGAAATTACGGCGTTCCATCGACGAAACCTCCATGACCGGGGGGGTGCGGCTCCGCTGACAGTAAGTCGGCTGAAGATACATCAGACCGTCAGAAAAGTTAACGGCAACAGTGCGATGCCGGACATTCAGGTGCCCGCTTGCGCCCATGGCGGCCGATGATCTGAACTTGATGCGACAGTCGTACGACAGAGGAAGACCATGGCCGACGGCGGTGCCGAGATCGTCGAGCAGACCCCGCGCGGGCCGCGCCGGGCGGGGACCGCGGCGCTGCTCGCGCTGACGGCCCTGGCCCTGCTCATCGCCCTGCTCACACCCGTGCTCGGTCCCGCGCCCGACGTGCCCGAGCGCCGGGACGATCCGGGGCCAGGCCCGGTCGTCTCCCCCTCGCCCGTACGCCATGCGGCCGGGGTGACGCCCAACGCCGTCTACCCGGACCCGCACGGCACGGGCGGGACCAGGGCGATGCGGGTCACGTTCCCCGACGGGTCGCGGGCGGAGCTGTCCTACCCGGCCGAGCTGAACCTGGCCGCGCTCGGCGCCCGTCCGTACACGAGCGGCACCCTGGCCGGCGGCGGGCAGGAGGCGTTCCGCGCCCTCACGACCCCGCTCTACGGCGAGCCCGAGATCGCGGCCGGTCGCCCGATGGTCCGCCCGCTTACCCCCGGGGTCACGCTCTGGCCCGGCCCGCCCGGCAGCGACACCACCGGTCAGGTCCTGTTGTTCGCGTTCGGCGAGTGGCGGCTGGCCCTACAGGACGATCACGCGAGCCTGACCTTCGACCAGCGGCTGTCCTGGGCCGAGAACCTGCGCGGCACGCTCACCCCCGACGGATTCCTCACCCTGTCGGGCGGCGGCCCGCTGCGGTTGTCGCGGCCCGGCGAGATCCGCGACGGCCTGCTCGTCGGGCCGCAGCTCTGGCTCGGCGGGCTGAGCCGCCGCATGCTGGTGCTGGTGCCGGTCCCCGACTGCGGGCGGCTGGGCGGGGCGCGCGTGGTGCTCGACGCGCGGCACGCCATCGCGCGGAGCGATTGCCGGGACGGCTTCTACCTGGCCGCCTCCGGCGACGAGGACTTCGTGCGCGGCGCGATCGGCGACGTCCGCATACGCCGCCTGTGAACCGGGCCGTCCCTCTCGCGAATGCCATACGGGTGTGGACAAAGGAATGGACCCGCTTCCTGCCGTGGGTCATGATGATGAACCACTGCGTCATTCTTCGTTCACCAGGCACGGGATGGATCCGGCTGAGGGAGTGTCCAGGTGGCCGAGCTACGAGGCGTCATCGAGGGGTTGATCCGCCGGCCCGTGTTCTGGCGGGCGGATCCGCCCCTCCCGACCGTGCTGGTGACCGGTGACCAGGCGCTGCCCGCCGTCCAGCGGCTCGCCGAGCCGTTCGCCGACTCCGTGCCGTACGCGTTCGTCAAGGACGAGCACGCCTCCATCCGCGACCTGGTGAAGGCGCTGGCAGGCGAGCACGGCCAACTCGGCAAGCCGGTCGGCGGCTCGCTCCTGCCGCCGCCGCGCTTCCCGCTGGCCCAGTTCGTGCTCTGGGCGAGAGAGCAGCGCGACCTGCCGCCGCAGGGCACCACCGACCCCTGGCCGCCCGAGCCGCAGTCGCACACCGGCTACCGCGAGTTCAGGAAGCGGCTGCGGGCCTGGCGCAGGCGCAGCAGCGGCGGCGACCGGGGCGTGCGGACCTCCGCCGACTTTCTCACCCGCGCCGCCACGACGTGGGTGCCCGTCGGCACGCTGGCCGTCTGGTGGGTGGGCGGGGCCTCCGACCTGGTGGGCGTCGTGCCGTGGCTGCTGGGCGCCGTGGTGGCCCTGGCCGGCACCGGGGCACAGGGCCTGCTGTCGATCCGGGGCTCGCTCTTCATGCGCTGGCTGCGCAAGAAGCCCGTACTGAGGCGGAAGCGTTTCGAGCGGCTCCCCCAGTACGCGCTGCGCATAGCGGGCGCGACACCGGCGCAGGCCGAGGAGCTGCTGGTCCACGCGATGATGCAGGACCTGCTGGACGCGTACCGGAAGTGGGTCATCCCCTGGCCGAGCTGGGGCAGGGGCCTGTACGCGCTTCTGGCGCTCCAGGTGGACACCCCCGACGGGACCAACGCGCGCTTCCTGGACCTGTTCGAGAAGATCACCAGGAGGACCGGCCTGCTCACCCCGATGGTGGTGCTGGCGTCCGTGCCCGAGGTGCCGCCCAGCCGACCGGCACGGCCCGACGACCTGGACGACCTCGACGAGGCGGTCAGGAGGTGGCGGAACACGGCCCGGCTGGGCGTGCCCGACCTGAGCCTGCCCGTCCTGGCCACGGCACCGCCCGCGAGCACTCCCGCGTACCGGCCGCCGCCGCCGCGCCACGCGCGCGCCAGGTTCTACTGGGCGGTCATGGCGCTGCTGCTGGTCGTGCCGCTCTCGCTGGTCTTCTGGATCCAGCGCGACCGGGACGAGCACTGCGGCGGCCTGCCCTGGACCGAGCGCATCGAGAACGAGTGCGTCGGCATCGTCAACGCCTCCCGCGCCACGCCCGAGGACATGTTCGCCGGCAAGGTGCGCGAACTCGTCCAGGAGATCGACAGGAACAACGTCTACGCGACCGAGTCCGGGCGATACGTGAGCATGGTCCTGTTCGGCGAGTTCTCGATCAAGAAGACCACTCCCGACGACACCCGGCTCGCCGCCGCGATCTCCGAGCTGACGGCGGTCATGGAGTTCCAGCGGACGGTCACCAGCACGCCCCGCCTGCGCGTGCTGATCGCGAACGCGGGCGACAACTTCGTGCACGGGAGGAGGACGGCGCAGCTCATCACGGAGATGGCCGAGCGTGACCCGCACGTGATGGCCGTCGTGGGCCTGCCCCGCAGCGTGAGCGGCGTCAGCGAGGCGATCAAGGAGTTACACCTGGCGAAGATCCCGATGGTGTCGAGCACGGCGACCGCGGACCGGCTCGGCTACGTCAGGAAGGACGAGAAGTCACCCGTACGGGGAGAGCCGTCCCCCTACTTCTTCCACGTCGGGCCGACGAACTTCCGCCAGGCGACCCTGGGCGCCCGCTACGCCCGGCGCACCCTCCTGGGCGAGGTGACGAACCCGGTCGCGGTCATCGTGGAGGACCGTTCGCCGAGCGACGAGTACACCGGCAACCTGGCCGACGACTTCGAGCGGGCGCTGGGGGTCGAGGGGGTCACGGTCGCGGAGCGGATCCCGTACACGGTGGACGAGGGCGGCATCTCCTCCGCGGCCGGGAAGGCCTGCCTGCGCAAGCCGAACATGCTCGTCTACGCGGGCCGCTCGTCGGAGTTCCGCGACTTCCTGCGGGCGATCGAGGGCCAGGCGTGCGGGCGGGTGAAGGTCATCGCGGCGGACGACGTCGTCAAGGTCGTCAGCGACCACGGCGAGGAGATCGCGGACATGAGGCAGGTCGAGGTCTACCACATGGCCCTGGCGCACCGGACGTTGTGGACGCCCGAGTCCGCCACCGGCTTCGTCAGCAGGCTGCTGGCCGGCGTCCACGAGGATCTTTCCGACGACAACCTCATCCTCACCTACGACGCGGCCGACGTGGTCTACCGCGCCGCGAACACCGCCTACCGGGTCGCCAGCACGACCGGCGGGCAGGAGGACCAGCGGCTGCCCAGCCGGGGCGACATCCTCTACCGGCTGGCCCGCATGTCGGGCGACACCCCGTGGGCGGGGTCCGGCGGCGTGATCGACTTCACCAGCGAGGAACGGCACACGCCCATGAACAAGTCCATCGCCATCATGAAGGTGGAGAGGACGGGGACGGGTAAGGAGACGACATCCTCACACCCCGTCGTCCGCTGTGGCCGCCTCGACACCGACGAGCCGCCCGAGTACGCGCCGCCCACGAAGGACCGCCTGTGCGCGGAGCTGCGGGACACCATCGACGAGGGCACCGCCGCCCCGGCCACGCAATAGAGCGGACCGCACGCTGGGCCCGCCCCTCCGAGGCCGCCGGGACGTGCGGGGCGAGCGGTCAGGCCGCCGTGCCGAGCAGGCCGTTCGGGTCGAGCACGTACTTGTGCGCGGCCCCCTGGTCGAACTCGCGGTACCCGCGCGGCGCCTCGTCGAGCGGGATCGCCGTGGCGTTGACCGCCTTCGCGATCTGCACCCGGTCGTGCAGGATCGCCTCCATGAGCTGGCGGTTGTAGCGCATGACGGGGCACTGGCCGGTGGCGATGCTGTGCGACTTCGCCCAGCCGAGACCGAACCGGATGGACAGCGACCCCTGCTTGGCGGCCTCGTCGACCGCGCCGGGGTCGCCCGTCACGTACAGGCCGGGGATGCCGAGCGCGCCGCCCGCCCTGGTGACGTCCATGAGCGTGTTGAGCACGGTGGCGGGGCGCTCCACCTCGGCCTCGTGGCCGTGCCCGTGCGCCTCGAAGCCCACGGCGTCGACCGCGCAGTCGACCTCCGGCGTCCCGAGGATGTGCTCGATCTGGTCCTTCGGCTCGCCCAGCGCGACGTTGACGGTCTCGCAGCCGAAGCTGTGCGCCAGGTCGAGGATCTTCTCCATCGCCCGGTCCTTGTCGGGGAACTTCAGCAGGTTCCAGTCGGCGTAGGGCACCAGCGCGTACTCGGCCTGGCCGCCGACCCAGCCGCCCATGTCGACGTAGCCGTACGCCGAGCCCGGCCGGTCCGGGTTGACGTTCTCGCAGATCCCGGTCTTGCCCTCCTTGCAGTTGCGGCAGCGTCCGCAGGAGATGTTGAACGGCACGGACACCAGGTCACCGATCTTGACGAACTCCACGTCGGGACCGGTCTCGACGACCTCTCCGGTGATCTCGTGCCCGAGGACCAGGCCCCGCGGCGCGGTGGTGCGCCCGCGGACCATGTGCTGGTCGCTGCCGCAGATGTTGGTGGCGACCGTCCTGAGTATCGCGGCGTGCGGCAGTTTTCTGCCGACGTTGGCCGGGTGCACCCCCGGGCCGTCCTTGAGCTCGAATTCGGGATAGCCGATCTCGCCGACCTCCACCTTGCCCGGGCCCTCGTACACGACGCCCTTGTTGCCAGGCATGGGATCTCTCCCTCATATACCTAGCGGGCAGGGCGGCCGTACGAGGTCACCAGCCGAGTTCGTCGCAGCCGCTGTGGTCGGCCGGCTCGATCTGCAGGGTGGCGTGCGCGATGTCGTGCCGGGACAGCAGCACCTCGCGGGCCCGGTCGAGGACGGCGTGGCTGTCGCCGAGATCGGCGGCGACGAGGTGGGCGGTGGCGACGTTCATGCCGGAGGTGAGGGTCCACAGGTGCAGGTCGTGCACGTCGCGTACGCCGTCGATGGCGGCCAGGTCGGCCGCGACGGCGGCGGCGTCGACCCCCTCGGGCACGTGCTGGCCGAGCACGGCGAACACCTGGCGGCCGAGCCCGATGGCGCGTACCGCGACGAAGGCGCCGATGGCCAGCGCCACCAGCGTGTCCCACAGCGCCTGCCCGGTGACCGAGACCAGGACACCGGCCACGACGACCCCGACGGAGCCCGCCGTGTCGGCCACGACCTCCAGGTACGCCCCCTTGACGTTGAGGCTCTCGCGGGCGCCCGCGCGCAGCAGGGCCAGCGCGACGAGGTTGACGGCCAGGCCGATCGCGCCGACCACCACCATCGGCCCCGACGAGACCTCGGCGGGACCGCCGATCCTGCCGACCGCCTCGGCCACCACGTAGACTGCCACGGCCAGCATCAGCACGACGGCCAGCAGCGAGGCGAACACCTCGGCCCGGTAGGAGCCGTAGCTGCGCCGCCCGGTGGTGTCGGGCCGGGTGGCGATCCTCGTCGCGACCAGCGCCGCACCCAGGGTGACCACGTCGGCGGCCATGTGACCGGCGTCCGAGAGCAGCGCCAGCGACCCGGAGGCGAGGCCGTAACCCAGCTCGACAATGAAGAACCCGGCGATCAGCACGAACGACACGGCCAGCCGCCAGCGGTGCCGGCCGCCCGCGTGCCCCTGCGCGTGCCCGTGTCCGTGGCCGGTGCCCATCAGGTGTTCCCGTCGCGTTCGGGGTGCAGGGCCTCGGTGTGCTCGGTGTGCGCGAGCGCCACGTCGAGCAGCATGCGTACGTGGGGGTCCTCCAGCCGGTAGTAGGCCATGCGGCCGGAACGGCGGGCGGCCACGATGCGGTGGGCCCGCAGCAGGCGCAGCGCGTGCGAGACCGCCGACTCGCTCTGGCCGGTCACCGCCGCCAGGTCGCACACGCACAGCTCGCCGTCGAGCAACGCGACCAGCAGGCGCAGCCGGTTCGGGTCCGACAGCAGGCCGAACACGTCGGCCGTGTCGATCAGGTCCTCGGACTGCGGCATGCGCTCGCGCACGGCCGTCACCCGGTCGGCGTCGACCACCCGGGTGGTACAGGAGTCCAATGCCAACACTCTGTCATCTGAAGGACTGTTCATATGAGCAAAGTAGCGGGTGGTACTGGTGCCCCGTCAAGCGGGGTGCGCCTTCTCACGGCGGGGGCGGGTCATGCGTACGGCCAAGGGGACGAGCACCAGGAACGCGACCAGCAGGTACACGGCCCCGGCCAGCCGCTGACCGGCGAACAGGTCAGGCCCACCGGGCGGCGCGGCCACCACGAACCACTCGGCCGCGACCGGCGGCGTCACCAGGAGGAACGCGCCCACCGCCAGGAGCACCACGGCCACCGCGCCCAGCAGAACGGCGCGCACCGGCCGGGAGAGCGGGCGCGGGAGCGGGTCCACGCCCGCGAGGGGCCAGAACACCACCAGCCCCGCGGCGAGGAACGACAACTGGGTGAGCACATGGGGAACATGCCCGGAAAGTGACCAGGCCAGCCAGCCGGTGCGGTACAGCAGCGGAAAGCCCACCAGGTACGCCACCGGGACCACGGCCAGTAACGCCGGGGGGACCGTCAGGTGGGCGCGGACGCGGCCGTACTGGGAGGCGGGAGTGGTGGCGCGGGCGGCCAGCGTGAGCGGGGCGCCGAGGCAGAGCAGCAGCGGGACGGCCACGGCGAGCACGGTGTGCTGCAGGGCGTGGGCCGGTGCCGTCGCCCGCGCGTACGCGCCGACGCCGCCGAGCAGGACCAAGCCCATGGCGGCCAGACCGGCGTACCAGGCGAGCGTGCGCCCGAGCGGCCACTCGCGGACCCGGCGCACGCCGACCAGATAGCCGATCGCGGGCAGGGCCAGCAGCAGGAGGACCAGCGGGTCGGGGCGTGCCTCGGTGAGCAGGGCGACGGGTGTGAGGCCGGGCAGGTCGTAGCCGAGCACGCCGGGGTCGTGTCCGCCGTCGCCGGTGCCGGGTGGGGCGGTTCGCGACAGGGCGACGGCCAGGGCCAGGGCCACCGCCATCACCACCAGTTCACCGGTCGCCAGCCGGGCGAACGTGGCCCGTACCGTGCGGTCGGCGGCCCGTGCCACCGTACGGCGGCGGTGGGCCCGCCCGAACAGCGCCAGGGCGGCCAGGGCGGCGGTCTTGGCGAGCAGGAGCCGCCCGTACGTGGTCTGCCAGAGGTCGGGCACCGCGTTCATCCGGACCCAGGCCGCCGCCACGCCCGAGACGGCCACGGCCGCGAAGCAGCACAGGGCGATCGTGCTGAAGCGGGGCAGCACCACGGGGAGGTCGTCGCGTCCGCGAAGGTGCACGAGCACCGCGCCCAGCCCGCCCACCCACAGCGACACCGCGACCACGTGCACCGCCAGCGCCGACACGGCCAGATCGTGGTCACCGGCGGAGGCCGCGTGACCGACGAACACGGGCGGCAGGAGCCCGGCCGCCGCCACGACCAGCAGGAACGCGGCAGGCGGCCGCCCCAGCACCCCGGCGACCGACCGCGGAGCGGCAGGCGGGCGGGTCGCCGGAGTGCGTCCTAGACGGGCGGACGCGGCAGGCGGGCGGGTCGCCGGAGTGCGTCCCAGACGGGTGGACGCGCCGACCGCGAGGGAGACGGCGGCGACCAGCGCGAGGGCGCGGGCCTGCGAGATCGACAGGCCGGCGCCCAGGGTGGCGGGGTCGGCGAGCAGGTCAGCGACCGGCAGGGCGCTCACCTCCGACACGGTCAGCACGTAGCCGAGACACGCCGTGACGGCCCAGCCGAGCGCCCACCGACCGGCCGCGCGCAGGCACACCGCCCTCGCCGAGGAGCCCGCCGGGGCCAGGACCGAGGCCGCGAGCAGCGTCCCCACGACGGCCACCGCGCACACCTGGTAGCCGAGCCGGACCAGCGGCAGGCCCCACTCGGTCAGCGGTCCCGCCTCGGGCAGCCCGGCGATCTCCGGCTCGGACCCGTCGCGCGCCAGCGCGACGGCCAGCAGTACGACGGCCGCGGCGATCAGCGCCGAACCCGCGTAAAGTCGCCGGGCCCGGCCGTCACCGGGCACCGGCGGGCGGAGCACCGGCCGTCGCTCCCGCCGGGCACTCGCGCGCGTCGAATCGGGCCGGGTCGAATCGGGTCGGGTCGGATAGGGCCTGGCCATGGTCAACGTCCCGTCCTGTGCCGCATGTCTGGGGATACGCAGGGACGGCAGGCGCGGTTCGCCTCTGCCGACAGGGAGTCGGGAGGACTGGTCGTTGGCGCGGTCGCGAGCTTGATCGCCGGATCTGCCTGGTAAACGCCAGGGTGATCGAGAAAGAGGGGCGCAAGTGAGTGTCGAAGGCCCGGCGGGCGGGCATGCGGAAGGGAGGCGTACGCAGAGGCGGGGAGGGTGCCGATGTGGCCCGAGTCGATCGACACACGTACGGACATGACCCTGTCGGGTGAGGTGCGCACGCCGGCGGCGCTGAGCGTGGCCGCGCTGCGCTCGATGCCGCAGCGGGAGACGATCGTGACCTTCGAGTGCCGCAGTTCCGGGCTGCGGCGCCACCATTTCAGCGGACCACTCCTGATGGACGTGCTCCAGGCCGCCGGCCCGCTCTTCGACCCGGCCGAGCGCAAGGACCGGCTGCGCTTCCTCGTCTCCGTGCTGGGCCGTGACGGGCACCGCGCGGTGCTGTCGTGGGGCGAGCTGGACCCGGAGTTCGGCAACGCGGCGGCGCTGCTGGCCGTGGCCATGGACTGCCGCGACCTCGACGAGCAGGGCCCGCACCTGGTGGTGCCCGGCGACCGTTGCGGCGCCCGGCACGTCAGTGGGGTCGCCAAGATCAGGGTCTGCGCGGACGACCGGTTATGGGCCTGAGCCGGGCACCGCGCGTTCGTGGCTGAGGGCCGTGGTGGTGTCAGGGCAGGGTGGTCGCAGCGGTGTCAGGGCAGGGTGGTCGTGGTGGCGTCAGGGCAGGGTGCGGAGGACGGCGACGGCGATCTCGCCGCTGACGGCGTGCAGCGCGACCGAGGGGGCGACGGCGCTGTCGACGATGACGGTGGCCTGGTCGGCCGCCCCCGACGCGTAGCTCACGCCGTCGACCACGGCCTGCTCGGCGAGGAGCGACGGACGTCCGGCGCCGGGGCCACGCCCTGGCACGTGGATGAGCTGGACGCGTTCGCCCCGTTCCAGGTCGTAGGGCGCCTGTCCCGGTTTGAGGTCGAGGCCCACCCTGACAGGGCGCCCGGTGACGGCCCCGTTGTCGACGGCGGCCATCGGCCGGGTGAGCAGCGTGCCGGGGAGCACGGTGACGGTGGCGACGGTCCTGGTGACCCGGTCGAGCTCGGACCAGGACCAGTAGGCCACGCCGTCGTCGGCCACGCGCGCCTCCTGGAGAGCGCTGCGGTCGAGCGGCTGGCCCGCGCCGATCCACTTCGTGACCCGGATCACCGAGGTACGCTCGTCGGCCCGCATCACCAGCACGGTCGTGGCCAGGGCGCCGCCGAGCACGAGCAGCAGCGCGAGCCCGGCGAGGCGCGGCCTGCGTTGACGGGACTGGTGCGGCAGCCCGCGTGAATCGACCCCGGTCAGCACACCAGGTCCTCCAGTCGTCTCGTGTTCGGACGGCACCCATGATGTCACCGTGGGTAATGGGATGTCCTCGGAACGGTGCTCTTCGACCCGGGTGGAACCGGCCCGCCCCGGCGTTCGGGCACGGAGCGGGCCGGGGCTTCACGGCCCCCAGCGGCCCCGGACGGCGGCCTCCCTGGCGGCGGCCTCCCAGACGACGGCCTCCCTGACGCGTCCTAGACGAGGATGTCCACGCAGTACTCCCTGAGCCACTGGTCGAGCTGGAGGAAGCCCTCCAGCGCCGCGCGGTTCGACGAGTCGCCAGGGTCGCCGCCGGACGGCTCGGCGAACGCCCGCACCTTGTCCCGGTCGACCAGCCGGTCGGCGGGCGAGTCGCCGCGCCGGAGCAGTTCGCGGGCCCGTTCGCGCAGGACCCGGTCGTACGAGGGGTCCTGGGTGGCCGGGTACGGGCTCTTGACCCGCTGCAGGACGGCGTCGGGCAGCAGGTCGGCGGCGGCGGCGCGCAGCACGCTCTTCTCCCGCCCGTCGAACGTCTTGACCGCCCACGGCACGTTGAAGACGTACTCGACCAGGCGGTGGTCGCAGAACGGCACCCGCACCTCCAGCCCGACGGCCATGCTCATCCGGTCCTTGCGGTCGAGCAGGATCTGCACGAACCGGGTCAGGTGCAGGTAGCTGATCTCCCGCATGCGCCGCTCGTGCCCGCTCTCGCCGGGCAGATCCGGCACCTCGGCCAGCGCCTGGCGGTAGCGCTCGGCCCGGTAGCCGGGCAGGTCGAGGTCGTGGGCGAGGTCGTCCTTGAGCAGCCGTTCGGTGCCGTTGCGGCCGGGCATGTCCGTGCCGACGAGCCACGGGAACGTGTCGGCCTCGACCGCCTCGCGGTCGTGGAACCATCGGTAGCCGCCGAACACCTCGTCGGCCGACTCCCCCGACAGCGCCACCGTGGAGTGCTCCCTGATGGCCTTGAACAGCAAGTACAGCGAGGTGTCCATGTCGCCGATGCCGATCGGCAGGTCGCGGGCGCGCAGCACGGCCGAGCGCACGCCGGGATCCATGAGCGCGGCGGAGTCGAGCACGATGTCGGTGTGGTCGGCGCCCACGTGGCGCACCAGCTCGTGGACGTAGGGGGCGTCGGGCGTACCGCGGGTCTGGTCGGGCTTGAAGTGCTCGGTGTAGCCGACGAAGTCGACGGAGAACGAGCGTACGGTGCCGAGGTGCTGATCGCGCAGGTCCTTGGCGGCCAGGGCGGTGATCGTGCTGGAGTCGAGGCCGCCGGACAGCAGCGCGCACAGGGGGACGTCGCTGATGAGCTGGCGGGTGACGATGTCATCCAGCAGGCCGCGTACGGTCTTGACGGTCGACTCGACGTCGTCGTGGTGCTCGTGCGACTCCAGTTGCCAGTAGCGGCGTTTGCGGATGCCGTCCCGGTCCACCCGGACGAGCTGGCCGGGACGCACCTCGTGCATGCCCGCGAAGACGGCCTTCTCCGGCGTCTTCACGAACCCCATCAGCTCGCAAAACCCCTCGGCGTCGAGCACCCGCCGCGCCATCGGGTTGGCCAGGATGGCCTTCGGCTCCGAGCCGAACAGGACGCCGCGCGGGGTCGGGTAGTAGTACAGCGGCTTGATGCCCATGCGGTCGCGGACGAGGAGGAGTTCCTCGGAGCGGGCGTCCCAGATGGCGAAGGCGTACATGCCGTTGAGGTGCTCGGCCAGGTCCTGTCCCCATTCGAGGTACGCGCGCAGCACCACCTCGGTGTCACTCTGGGTGCGGAAACGGTGGCCGCGGGCGATGAGCTCCGCGCGCAGTTCGCGGTAGTTGTACACCTCTCCGCTGTAGGTGAGGACGGCGGGCTCCCGCCCGTCGTCGTCGGCCACCATCGGCTGTCGCCCACCCGCGAGGTCGATGATGGCGAGCCTGCGATGCCCGATGGCGGCGTGGGGCGCGGTCCAGAGCCCTTCGTCGTCGGGTCCGCGGCAGGCCATCGTGTCGGTCATGGCCTGTGCGGTGTCGCGGGCCTCCCGGAGGTCTCGCTCGAAGTCGACCCATCCGCAGATGCCACACATGTTGGTCCCCCCATCTTTCGAGGTTCCTAGACGTGCCCGCTTTTAGGTAGATTGTCGGGATTTGTCGCTAAATGTGGTGTATGTCGCTTTTTATCGATGGCCTCTTGGCGAAGGCGGGCAGCCCTCGATCGGGAGGCGCAGGGCGAACCTGGCGCCCTGAGGCGAGTCCTCGACCTTGAGGGTCCCGCGGTGGGTGCGGGCGATGTCACGGGAGATGGCCAGGCCGAGCCCGCTCCCGTTGGGGTCGCGGCGGCGGCTGTCGTCCAGGCGGACGAAGCGTTCGAAGATGCGTTCGCGGTTGGCGGGGGCGACGCCGGGGCCGTCGTCGGTCACCGCCAGGACGGCCTCGCCGCCGTCCCGTTCGACGCTCACGACGACTGCGGAGCTGGCGTGCCGCTGGGCGTTGGCCAGCAGGTTGTCCAGTACGCGGATGAGCTGCATCCGGGACCCGCAGACGACGAGCCCGGGAGTGGCCTCGACCGTGGCCGGCACCCGGCCGTTCTGGACGGACACCTCCGTCTCGGCCAGTTCGCCCAGGTCGATCGGCTCGGGGGGCACGGGGTCGGCGGCCCGCAGGCGGGCCAGTTGCAGCAGGTCGTCGACGATCGCCTCCAGCCGGTCGGTGGCCGCCAGCGCCGAGCGGATCGTCGCGTGGGGATCGGTGTCGTCGGGATATCGCAGCGCCTCCTCCAGTTGGGCACGCAGGCCGGTGAGCGGGGTGCGCAGCTCGTGCGAGGTGGTCGAGGCGAAGCGGCGCTGATGCTCCACCGCGCCCTCCAGGCGGGCGAGGGTCACGTTCGCGGTACGGGCGAGCTGGACGAGCTCGTCGTCCCCGGGCGGGACGGGGAGCCGCAGGCTCAGGTCGCTCACCGTGATCTCCGAGATCCGGGCGCGGATGGCCTCGACGGACCGCAGCGTACGCCCCACCAGCAGCCACGTCGTCCAGGCGGCGACGGTCGTGATGAGGACGATCCCGGCGCCGATGAGGAGTTCGAGACGGGGCATGGCCAGCAGGTCGGGCTCGGGAGTGCCCGCGTAGACGACGGCGGCGTCGTCCGCCGGGGTCAGCCGGATGGCCATCAGCGCGAGGCACGGCCCTTTCACCGGGCACTCGATGATCCGCATGAACCGGTCGTCCGGCGGCGGGCGTACCCGGCTGAGCGGAATGGTCTCCGAGGCCCGCCTGCTGGACTCCACCACGCGGTGGCGGGCGTCCACGATCTGGACCAGCTCGACCGGGGCGGAGGCGGGGATCTCCTCGGGGATGGCGCCGCGCCGCGCCAGCGCGCTCCACTGACTCGCCACGCGCTCGGCCTGGTCGAAGACGGAGTTCTGGAGCTTGTAGCGGATCGCCAGGTCCAGCGTCGCGCCCAGCCCGGTGAGGATGACCAGCGCGAACGCCCCCACCGCGAACGTGTAACGCGCGCGGATGGAATCCGTCAACCTCCCCATGTCGATAGTCTCAGCACAATTGGGACCGGAGAGAAATGCGCTTTTAGCGAGTTTTATACGCTTATGGCATGGACGTGCAGCTACGCCATCTTCGCGCCCTCGTCGCGGTGGTCGACGCGGGCACCTTCACCGACGCGGCGGCGTTGATCGGCTGCTCACAGGCCGCGGTCTCCCGTTCCATCGCCGCACTCGAAACCTCGCTCGGGGCACGGATGCTGGAACGGTCCACCCACCACGTCGCGCTCACGAGCGCGGGCGGGCGGGTCCTCTCCCACGCCCGGCGCGTCCTCGACGAGATCGCCCACCTGCGGCGGATCGCCGACGAGACCCACTCCGAGCTGCGGCTCGGCTACGCCTACGCCGCCCTGGGCAAGCACACGCGCCGCCTGCAGAAGGCGTGGGCCCTGGCCCATCCCGGGATGCCGCTGGTGTTCGTCCACTCCAACAGCCCGACGGCCGGTCTCAGCGAGGGCATCGCCGACGTCGCCGTGATCCGCCGCCCCCTCTCCGACGACCGCTTCGAGGTCACCTCGGTCGGCGTCGAGACCCGCTACGCTGCGATGGACGTCGACCACGCCCTCGCCCGGCGCCGTTCGGTGAGCCTGGCCCAGCTCGCCCGCTACACCGTCGCGATGGACCACCGCAGCGGCACGACCACCCCCGACCTGTGGCCGCCCGGCACCCGCCCCGCGACCCGCTTCACGGACGGGGTCGACGAGTGGCTCACGCTCATCGCCTCCGGCCAGGCCGTCGGGGTCACCGCCGAGGCCACCGCCAACCAGAATCCGCGGCCCGGCGTCGCCTACCGCGCCGTCACCGACGCGCCCCCGATAGACGTCCGGCTGGCCTGGTGGAAGGACGACCCGCCACCCTGCCTGGACGCGCTGCTGGAGATGACCCGTGAACTGTACGCGAGCACACCGCCCATACCACCACAACGCTCGCGCCCGCACCCCGCGCAGAAGGGCCGGGCCGGGCAGCCGAAGGGCCTGGCCAGGTAAGACACCTCGATCGAAGGCGCCAGGAATTCCGCGGTTCCCGGAGCTGTGACGCCCGTCACCTGTACCGTTCCATGCGGATGACGGTCTCACCGCCGTTCCGCACGGATGACGGTCTCGCGTGACGGCGCCCGCCGCGCGGCGCCGGCCGGGCAACACGGATCCCTTGGGGGGAGTACAGGATGATCGCGCAGGACCTGGAGAGCACGGCCGTTCGGCGGGACGCCGGTGACCTGGCGAAGGAAGGCGTCGTCGGGGTCACCATCGTGTGGGCCGACAACAACGGCATCCCGCGCTCGCGTACGGTGCCGGTCGACCAGTTCGACGCGGCGGTCCGCCGGGGAGTGGGGGTGACGCCGTTGTTCGCGGTGTTCGACTCGCACGACCAGATCACGTTCGAGCACGCGCCGCTGGGCACGCCTTCGGGTGACATCCGGCTGGTGCCGGTCCACGATCGGCCGGTGCGGCTGGCGGGCCAACCAGGGTTCGGCTGGGTGCCGGGCCGGCTGACGGAGGCCGACGGGTCGCCGTGGGCCTACGACCCGCGGGGCGTACTGGAGCGCCAGGTGGCCCGCGCGGCGGACCTCGGGCTGCGGTTCCTGGCCGGCTACGAGATGGAGTTCCAGCTCACGACGGGTGGTCACGAGGACGGCGACCTGCCGCGCCCGGCCTTCGAGGGCCCCTCGTACGGGCCCGCGAAGCTGCTGGCGGTCGACGAGTTCGCCGGTCAACTGCTGAGCGACCTGCGCGAGAACGGCATCCGGGTCGGCCAGTTCCACGGCGAGTACGGTCCGGGCCAGTTCGAGTTCAACATCGCCCCCGCCGATCCGCTGGCCGCGGCCGACCAGCAGGTGCTGGCCCGCCAGACCGTCCACGCCGCCGCCCGGGCGCACGGGCTGCGCGCGAGCTTCGCCCCGCTGGTGACCCTGGGTCAGGTGGGCAACGGGTGGCACCTGCACACGTCGGTGTCGCGGGCCGGGGTGAACCTGCTGTCGGGCGGGAACGGTCCACACGGGCTCACCGCCGACGGGGCCGCGTACCTGGCCGGGCTGCTGCGCGACCTGCCGGCGGTGGTGGCCGTCACCGCCCCGAGCCAGTGCTCGCTGCAGCGGCTGCGGCCGGGGTTCTGGTCGGGCGCGTACGCGTTCTGGGGCGTCGAGAACCGGGAGGCGGCCCTGCGCCTGGTGCCCTCCACCCCGCTGCTGGGACCCGACCACGCGAACGTGGAGCTGAAGCCGTCGGACGCGTCGGGGAACCCGTACCTGTCGCTGGCCGTGGTGATCGCGGCGGGCGTGGCCGGGATCGAGGACGGGCTCACACCGCCGCCCGCGATCCAGGAGGACCCCGGGCGGTGGAGCGAGTGCCGCCGGGCCGAACTCGGCGTCCGCCGCCTGCCCACGACGGTGGCGGAGCAGACGGAGGCGCTGCTGGGGAACGAGCGGATCAGGAACGCGCTGGGCGAGGAGCTGGCCGGCGCGTTCCTGACGGTGCGGGCGTCCGACGCGGCGTGGGCCGCCGACCGCGACGCGACCGAGGTGGTCCGGGCACACCGCTGGCTGTACTGACCGGCCCTCCCACCCCGGCCCCCTCCCGGCTCGGCCTGCCCCGGCCCTCCCGGCTCGGCTCGGTGAGGTCAGTGCGGGTGGTCGCGCTGGGCGGCGTACAGGTCGGTGACGCGGGGGGTCGAGCCCTGCTGGGCGGCGAGGTTCTGCAGGTCACCGGCGAAGTCCCGGGGCAGCCCGCTGGCCGTGTCGCCGGTGCCCCGCACGCCCAGGGTCACGCTGCGCGGGGCGACGTCCGCGACCGCCACGGCGTACGCGCTGTCGCCCGTGCTGCGGACGTTCCAGTGCGCCATCCTGGCGCCGAACAGCGGGCCGGAGGCGGCCGAGCCGCCGACCCGGCCGTTGTTCACCAGGGTGATGTCGGTCCTGACGTTCTCGAAGGGCAGCGCCCGGTGGGTGTCGAACGTGCCCTCCGCCATCCGGCCGCGCCGCCAGACGTTGCCCGACGACAGGCCCTCCACGTTGAGTCCGTGGTGGATGGCCCCGGACGGCACCGGCACGGTGAACTCCTCGATCACGAAGTCCTCGACGAGGTTGTCGTGCGACTGCATCCGGCAGGCGAAGCTGTGGTGTACGGCCCGGCCGCCGACCACGACGTCCGAGAGCGTGACCGACTTGGCGGAGGTGAACCCGAAGCCGAGGTCGCAGTTCTCGACCCGGACCCCGCTCGCCCAGCAGTCGTGCACGGCCTGGAAGCAGACCCCGTTGGAGCCGGGGTGCCTGTTGTGCGCGGTCATCGCGACCGGTTCGTTGCGGATGGTCAGGTGCTCGACGCCGCTGTCGCTGACCGTGGGGCCGATCGCCCTCAACCGGGCCGGCCAGCCGGGGCGCAGGTCGTGCTTGAGTGCCTGGGCCAGGACGACCAGCCGGTCACCGAGGACGGCCTCGACGCGGACGGGCCACTGGAGGGTGGCGTACTGGACGTACTGGCCGCCGGAGCCGGTGACGAGCTGCGGCGCGCGGCGCGGCCAGTCGTACGACAGGGCGCCGGGAACGTCCCCGGCGAGATGCGTCAGCAGGCTCGCGTCCGGCGGGTTGTCGCATTCGAGCACCACCATGTCGCCGGCCCGCAGCCCGCTCGTCGCCGAGACCAGCAGCGTTCGCTGGCCGCGTGCGGCGGGGGCCACGTCCGCGAGGGTGTCGCCCAGCAGCCAGCCCTCGGTGCCGGCGAAGTCCTCCGCCTCCGAGCGGGCCCGCCGCTCGGCGGCCACGAACCAGATCTGGCCGCCGGTCCACGACCAGCGGCTGTTGCCGTTGGACTGGCGGGCCTGCCGGTAGCCGTCGTCGAGCGTACGGCTGAAGTGCAGCACGGTGGCCTCTCGCCCGGCGCCCCTGAGCACGACGCCGGACCAGTGCACGAAGACCGGCGAGGCCAGCAGGTACGTTCCGCGCGGCACCAGGACGACGCCGCCGCCGCGCTCCCCGACGGCGCGCAGGGCGGCGTTGAACGCCGGGGCGCAGTCTGTCGTCCCGTCCGCGCGGGCGCCGTGATCGGTCACCCGGGTCACGATCTCGCCGCGTGGCGGGCGCGAGCCGAGGCGGTGGCCCGCGCGGGAGACGTCGGGGATCAGGGGATGGGTTCCTGGCCCGTCGGCCCACTGATCCAGTAACGCGGACGAGGCGTCCGGCGACCGGTCCGCCGCAGCCTCATCCGCGAGTGCGGGCACAGCGGCTGACACGGGGGCTGACACAGTGGCGGGCACGGCGGCGGCCGCCACCGCTCCACCGAGCAACGCCCGGCGGCTCAGACTTGCGGAATCGTGACGCATCGCGGCACGTCGAGACGGCATCGGTCACCACCGGGAGGTCGTGGAGACATCGGATCTCTGAGCGTAAATGGTGCCACGAGGGGATTCAAATCTTGACGAAGTCGGTTTCGCCTGGATGCCCGTGCGTGATTCGACGCAGGCGCCTGCCCTTCGGGAGGCCGCGGGTTACCATCCGGGCACACATCCGATGTATGCGGCCCACGATAGCTGACCCCGCCGACCGCTGCCGGTTCCCGGCCGGCGTGTCCCGGCGTCGGGGCGGGCGGTGACCGACTGCCGGGATTCATCGGCACGTCAGCATGCGGTCATTTGCCGACAATAGCGTCTGGACGCTGGTGATTGCTGTGCTGAAAGGCCATGTCATGTTCCGTCCTGTTCTCGCAGGTCTTGCGCTCGCCGCCGCGACGATCGCCGTCCCGCACGCCGCCTCGGCCGAGCCCGCGCCCGCGCCGCGGCCCGTGGTCGTCAAGGATGTGAGCATTCCCCCCGTCCCCTTGGGCGACCTACAGGCGTCCATCGACGACGATCGCGGGGTCAAGCTGGGCGGGGTCGGCAGCGGCCTGTTCCCGGCCGGGCGGAGCGGCGACTACTGGATGGTCACCGACCGTGGGCCCAACGGGCAGATCACCGTGGGGACGGAGAAGCGCCGCACGTTCCCGATCCCCGAGTTCGCCCCGGCGATCGTCCAGGTGTCCACCCGGTTCGGCGTCGAGATCAAGAAGTACGTGCCGCTGGTCGGACGCTCCGGCAAGCCGGTAACGGGCATGAGCAACCAGGCGGGCCACGACGAGCGGCCCTACACCTGGGACGCGCGGACCGCGCTGTCGTACAACCCGAGCGGGGTGGACACCGAGGACATCGTGCGCACCTCGCGCGGCGACTTCTGGCTGATCGACGAGTACGGCCCGTCGCTGCTGCACGTCTCGGAGCAGGGACGGGTGCTGGCCCGGTACGTCCCCAAGGGCCTCGGGCTCACCGGCGCCGACTACCCGGTCAAGGAGTCGCTGCCGGCCATCCTCGCCACCCGCCAGCAGAACCGCGGCTTCGAGGGCCTGGCGATCGACGGCAACACCCTCTACCTCGCGGTGCAGAGCCCGCTGGAGAACCCGGACAAGAAGACCGGCACGTCCTCCCGCATCGCCCGCATCCTCACGTTCGACCTGCGCTCCGAGAAGGTGACGGGCGAGTACGCCTACCGGTTCGAGGACGTCACCACCTTCGACCCCAAGGCGAACGGCGACCAGAACCAGATGAAGATCTCCGGCCTGTCGCACGTCGGCGGGCGCAGGCTGCTGGTCGACGAGCGCACCGACAACGTCGCCAGGATCTACCAGATCGACCTGGCCAAGGCCACCAACCTGCTGGGCGGACGGTACGACGACCGGGCCACCGCGCCCTCGCTGGAGGCGCAGGCCGACCCGTCGGGCGTCAAGCTCCCGGCCAAGTCCCTGGTCGCCGACCTGTCCCAGGTGGCGCCCACGCTGCCCGGCAAGGTCGAGGGCATCGCTCTGCTCGGCGACCGGCGGACGCTCGTCGTGGCCAACGACAACGACTTCGGCCTCGGCGAGTTCGGCGCGGACGGCCGGCTGGTGGACACCGGCGTACAGAGCCGGATCGTCACCATCCGCCTGGCCCGCCCGCTCCACTGACGGCCCACGGCCCCGGCGTTGTGGCGCCAGGCGGCGGATCCGAGCGGCACCCCGGCACCACGACGCCGGGGTGACCCGGGGAGCGATCTGTCGCCTGGCGTTCACCGATCACGTGTGGAATGTGATGCTTTAGAGCGATTTGACTTCCGATGTGAACATCAACTTATGGCAGGCCCCCCTGTCTCACAGGCGCCGCAGACGCGCCGCGGCACTGCTCGCGGCGGCGGCGCTCGCCCTCACCGGCCTCCACGCGCCCGCGTACGCGGAGCCGTCCGACCCGGTGGCAGAGACGGCCGAACAGGCGTGGCTCGCCTCCTCCTACCTCCCGTCGGCGACTCCGCTGCTCGACGCCCCAGCAGGTACGGCAGCAGACGCGACAGCGGACACGGCGGCACAGGCGGCCGCCACCGGCGGGCCCATCGAGACCTACCGGACCGACCGCCCGGTGGCCCCCGGCGTGGTGCTCGACTCCGTCGACACCGTCGACCCGCGCGGCTGGCAGCGCTCCGACGCCCTCACCATCGACCTCACCAAGGGCAGCAGGATCGGCTACCTCGACACCGGCAAGGTCGCGGCGACGGGCAGGATCAGTGAGATGGCCGACCGGGCCGGCGCGGTGGCGGCGGTGAACGGCGACTTCTTCGACATCAACAACTCCGGCGCCCCCGAGGGCGTCGGCATCCAGGACGGGAACGTCGTCAAGTCGCCATCCGGCAACTCCGGCAAGGCCGTCGCCATCGACTCCTCCGGCGTCGGGCGCGTCCTCGACGTGCTCTTCGAGGGCACGGTGACGCTCCCGGGCGGAGAGCGGACGCCGCTGGCCCGGCTCAACGCCGCCGCCCTGCCCGCCGGCGGCATCGGCGCGTACGACGCGCGCTGGGGCTCCTACACCCGGGCCCGCGCCGTGCAGAACGTGTCACAGGTGACCGAGGCGCTGATCGTGGACGGCAAGGTGCGGCAGGTCACCTCGGGCGCGGGCCAGGGCGACATCCCGGCGGGGGCGACCGTGCTGCTCGGCCGGGACGCGGGGGCCGCCCGGCTGGCGGCGCTGAAGCCCGGCGACGCCGTCGAGGTCTCCTACCGGGTCCGTCCGTCCGTGGACGCGGACCTGGTCACCGCCGTCGGCGGGCGTGCGCTGCTGGTCAAGGACGGCGCCGCGCAGACCGTGGACGACGGCACCCTCGCCGCCCGCATGGCCGTCGGATTCAGCGCCGACGGCAGGAAGATGTTCCTGGTGACCGTGGACGGCAACCGTACGGCCAACAGCCGCGGCGCGACCTGAAGGAGATGGCCGACCGGCTCGTCCGGCTCGGCGCGAACGTCGGGCTGGAGATCGACGGCGGCGGCTCGGCCACGATGGCCACCCGCTCCCCCGGCTCCGCCCAGGTACGGATCGCCAACGAGCCGAACGACGGCACCGAGCGCCTGGTCCCCAACGGCCTGGCCGTCTACGGCAAGAAGGGCAGCGGCGAGCTGCGCGGCCTGTGGGTGCGCCCGGCCGTCGAGACCTCGCTCGCCCCCGGGACGGGACCGGTGCCCGGCGGCCGGCCCGACCGGGTGTTCCTCGGCCTCACCAGGACCATCGCCGCCACCGGCCACGACGAGACGTACGGACCGGTGGACGGCGCGAACGCCGCGGCCCGCGAGCCGCGGTGGAGCGCCACGCACGGCAGCGCAGACGACGGCGTCTTCCGCGCCAAGCTGCCCGGCACCGCGACGGTGACCGCGTCGTCCAGGTCGGTGCGCGGCAGCACCAGGCTGGAGGTGCTCGGCCGGGCGGTCCGGCTGGAGCCCACGCAGACGTCCGTGAACATCGCCGACGCCTCGGCCAGTGCCTCACTCGGCATCGTGGGCTACGACGAGCACGGCAACTCGGCCCCGGTCGAGCCGCGGGACCTCACGCTGACGTACGACACCACGCTGCTCGACCTCACCGCCGACGACGCGGGCGGATACCGGATCACCGCCAGGAAGCCCTCGGGCGCGGGTCTGGTGACCGTCCGGGTAGGCGACGTGACCACGACCGTGGCCGTGAGCGTGGGGGTGGAGAAGCGGACCCTGGCGAACTTCGACAACGCCGCCCAGTGGACGGCGGGCTCGGCCCGGGGCACCGCCACCGTGACCCCGGTCGCCGAGGGCGTCAGCGGCGGCGGGCTCAAGCTGGCCTACGACTTCACCCAGTCCACCGCCACGCGGACCGCCTACGCCACCTCGCCGCAGCGGCTCGGCCAGCCCGGTCAGACCCGCGCGTTCGGGCTGTCGGTCTACGGGCGCGGCCAGGGCGAATGGACCGCGATCCAGGTCATCGACGCCACCGGCAAGGCGACGTCGGTCTACGGGCCGTACATCACGTGGAACGGCTGGCGGGAGATCGAGTTCCCGGTGCCCGCGGGGCTGGCGCAGCCCGTCACGGTCAACCGGTTCTACGCGATCGAGATCAAGGCCAACCGGCAGTACGCCTCCGACGTGCTGATCGACGAGCTGTACGCCCAGGTGGCCCCGTCGGTCGAGGCGCCCGCCGCGCCCCAGGTGCGCGACCGGCTCGTCTCCGGGCAGCAGGGACGCGGCGACTGGCGGTTCGCCGTCATGTCCGACGCCCAGTTCGTCGCCCGGGATCCGGACTCGGCCCTGGTGGCCGGCGCCCGGCGGACGCTGCGCGAGATCAAGGCGGCCGGGCCCGACTTCCTGGTGATCGCCGGGGACCTCGTGGACGAGGCGTCGGAGGCGGACTTCCAGCTCGCCAAGCGCATCCTCGACGAGGAGCTCGGCGGCGCGCTGCCGTACTACTACGTGCCCGGCAACCACGAGGTGATGGGCGCGAGCATCGCCAACTTCCGTACGTACTTCGGCGCCACCAACCGGACGTTCGACCACAAGGGCACCAGGTTCGTCACCCTCGACACCTCGCTCGGCACGATCCGGGGCGGCGGCTTCGACCAGCTCGAACGCCTGCGCACCGCGCTGGACGAGGCGGCAGGGGACGACCGTGTCGGCTCGCTCGTCGTCATCGAGCACCACCCGCCGCGCGACCCGACGGCCGCCAAGCTCAGCCAGCTCGCCGACCGCAAGGAGGCCGCGCTGGTCGAGCAGTGGCTCGCCGACTTCCAGCACCGTACCGGCAAGGGCGCGGCGTTCGTCGGCGGCCACGTCGGCACCTTCGACGCCGGACGGGTGGACGGCGTGCCGTACCTGATCAACGGCAACTCGGCCAAGACGCCGTCCACGACGCCCGCCCAGGGCGGCTTCACCGGCTGGAGCCTGCTGTCGGTCGACCCGGTCGGCAAGGCCGAGCGGACGGCGGCGAAGCTGTTCCCGTTCGCGGGCGGGCCGCGCTGGCTGACCGCCGAGCTGCGGCCGCACGTGGACGAGCTCACCGTGACCGCCCCCGCGCAGCTCAAGGTCGGCGCGTCGGCCCAGGTGAGCGCGACGATCACGCAGGGTTCCCGGCAGGTGCCCGCGGCCTATCCGGCCGGTGTCACCTGGTCGGGCAGCCGCGACCTGCACGTCGGGGAGGCCAGGTCGGCGGACCGCGGCGACGTCGCGGTCTTCGACCCGGCGACGGGGACGCTGACGGCGCGCAGGACGGGCACGGTGACGCTCTCCGTGACGGTCAACGACGTCACCCGCGAGGCCACGCTCACCATCGTCCGGTAGGTCCGGTCGGTCCGCCGGGTCAGCAGAGCCCGGCCACTCCGCCGAGTCAGCGGAGTCCGGTCGGTTCGGCGAGTCCGGCGAGTCCGGCGACCGGATGAGTCTCATCCCCGCCCTCGGGCCCGGTGCAGGCCGGGCGCGAAGGCGGGGCACGAGGCAACTGACCAGGTTGACCTCAGACCACGGTCAAAGGTCATGACCTGAGATTTCATGACTTGTCCACTCTTCATATATAGATCTCCGCGTTTGTCGGTTTACGCTCCCCGGCATGCATGTAAAGTCCCGGGTCCCGGCGATCCTCGTCGCGGCCGGCGTCCTCGTCGGCTCGATCGCCGCCCTCTCCTCACCCTCCGTGGCCGAGCCCTCCGCCGCCGCGGCCCCCGGAACCGTGGTCGTCAGCCAGGTCTACGGCGGAGGCGGCAACTCCGGCGCTCCCCTGACCAACGACTACGTCGAGCTGTTCAACCGGAGCAGCGCGCCCGTGTCCCTGGACGGCTGGTCGGTGCAGTACACGAGCGCCACCGGCACGGGGAACTTCTCCGCCAACAAGACCGGCCTCTCCGGCACCCTCGCGCCCGGCCAGTACCACCTCGTCCAGCTCGCGGCGGGCACCACCCCCAGCGGCGCGCTCCCCCAGCCCGACAGCGTCGGCTCCATCAACATGAGCGGCACCGCGGGCAAGGTGGCGCTGGTCCGCTCGGCCGACGGCCTGGCCTGCAACGGCTCGTCCACGCCGTGCACCGACGACCAGCTCGCGCAGCTCGCCGACCTGGTCGGGTACGGCACCGCGAACTTCTCCGAGGGCTCCCCTGCCCCCGCCATCACCAACGCCACCGGCGCGTTCCGCAAGAGCGGCGGCTGCGCCGACACCGACGACAACGGCGCCGACTTCGAGACCGGCGCCCCCGCGCCGCGCAACAGCGCCACCACGGCCGCCCCCTGCGGCGGCGGTGACCCGTCGCCGACGCCCACCCCGACCCCCACGCCGACCCCGACGCCCACCCCGAGCCCGACGCCGACCGAGAGCTGCGACACCGCGGCCACGCACCAGATCTCCCAGGTGCAGGGCAGCGGCGAGACCAGCCCGGTCAACGGCCAGAACGTGCGCGTCGAGGGCGTCGTCACCGGCTCTTTCCAGGGCGCGGGCGGGCTCGGCGGCTTCGCCCTGCAGTCCCTGCGGCCGGACGCCGACCCGGCGACCTCCGAGGGTCTGTTCGTGTTCAGCTCGTCGCCGGTCAAGGCCGGTGACCGGGTGCTCGTCTCCGGCAAGGTGATCGAGTACAACGGCCTCACCGAGATCTCCCCGGCCACCGCCGTGAACGTCTGCGGCACCGGCAAGGTCAAGCCGGTCGAGGTCGACCTGCCGCTCAAGAAGGGCGTCACCTTCGAGCGCCACGAGAGCATGCTCGTGACCTTCGACACCGACCTCGCCGTCTCCGAGGTCTACAACCTGGGCCGCTACGGCGAGATCACCCTCTCCGCGGACAGCCGCCTGTGGCAGCCGACCGACCGCGACGGCGTGGACACCGACAAGGACGCCCGCCGCAAGATCCTGCTCGACGACGGCTCGAACGCGCAGAACCCGCCCACGCTGCCGTACCACACCAAGGGCTCCGACACCGTCCGGATCGGCGACGAGGTGCGGGACCTGACCGGCGTCCTCACGTACGGCTTCAGCGTCTACCGCGTCCAGCCGACCGAGCCGGTGGACTTCCGGGCCGAGAACCCCCGCCCCGCCCGTCCCGAGCGGGTCGGCGGCGACGTCCAGGTGGCCAGCCTCAACACGCTCAACTGGTTCACCACGCTCGGCTCCCGTGGGGCCACCAACGCCGCCGAGCGGGACCGCCAGCTCGCCAAGCTGGTCGCCAACATCACGACGCTCAACCCCGCCGTGGCCGGGCTGATGGAGGTCGAGCGCAACAACGACGTGGCGCTGAACGCCCTGGTCGACGCGCTCAACGCCAAGGCCGGCGCGGGCACGTACAAGGCGATCACGCACCCCAACCCGGGCACCGACCTCATCCAGACCGCGCTGATCTACCAGCCGGCCAAGGTCACCCCGATCGGCCAGGCGCGGTCGTCGTCCGACCCGATCTTCAACCGGCCGCCGCTGGTGCAGACCTTCGGCAAGGCCGACGGCAAGGGCAAGACCTTCACCGTGCTGGTGAACCACTTCAAGTCGAAGGGCTGCACCGACGTCGACGGGCCCGCCACCGGTGACGACGCCGACCAGGGCGACGGGCAGAGCTGCTACAACGCCAAGCGCGTCAAGCAGGCCGAGGCCGTACTGGCGCTGATCGACGAGCTGAAGCTGCCCAACGCCCTCGTTCTCGGCGACATCAACGCCTACGGCGAGGAGGACCCGATCCACGCCTTCGAGGAGGCCGGGCTGACCAGCCTGAGCAAGAAGCACATCAAGAAGGACGAGCGCTACAGCTACGTCTTCGACGGCCTGTCCGGCGAGCTGGACCACGTGCTGGCCGACAGGGGCGCGCGCAAGCTGGTGACCGACGCCACCATCTGGCACGTCAACGCCGACGAGGGCCGGTTCATGGACTACAACACCGAGTTCAACCCGCCCTACCTGTACGCGCCCGACCCCTTCCGCTCCTCCGACCACGACCCGCTGTTGGTGGGTCTGAACCTCTGAACCCGCGCGGCCGCGGCGGTCTCCCCGCCGCGGCCGCCCGTGCGGCCGCGGCCCGGATCACCGGGGCCAACCGCACCCGGGCGGGGCCCGTGTGACGGCATACTGACCACTTGTCATGTCTCATACGCGTACACAGGTCTTCGCTCACCTCAGCACGCCGACCGCGCCGCTGTACCGCCGGATCATGGACGTCTTCATGGCCAACAAGCGGCGGTTCGTCGTGCACCTCCGGCCGGAGGACGTCGCCGAGTCCCTCCGTGCCGACGGCGCCGAGCCCGTCGCCCAGGAGCAGGTCGACAACGCCCTGAGCAGCCTGCGCGAATGGGGAAACCTGCGGGCCGACCCCGACACCGGGCGGGTCACCACGGTCGAGGACTTCTACCGGGCGCGCTACCTGTACCAGCTCAGCAAGGACGGCGAGGCGGCCGAGCACGCGCTGGAGGTCTTCGAGCGGGAGCTGGGGCGCAGGGGCGAGTTGCAGGCGGTGGCCCTGGAGGACATCCGCGTCCGCCTGCACGCGCTCGCCGGCGTGGGCGAACGTCCGGATCCGGCGATCGTCCACAACCTGCTGCTGGAGATCATGAGCAGGCTCGACAGCCTGGCGGCCAACGCCATCGCGTTCATGGGCGGTCTGCAGCGCACCATCGACCTCCAGGACATCGAGGAGGAGGCGTTCCTCGCCTACAAGGACCGGCTGATCTCCTACCTGGAACGGTTCGTCTCCGAGCTGGTCGTCAAGGCGTTCGACATCGCCGACAAGATCCGCGGCCTGGCCGGGATCGACGACCTGCTCAGGCTCGCCGCGGCGCGCGAGGCGGCCGACGTGGCGCCGGGCGAGGCGGACGAGCCCGGCCACGTGCTGGAGACGAAGCTGGCCGAGTGGCGCGACCGCTGGTCCGGCCTGCGCTCGTGGTTCGTCGGCGACCGGACGCGCCCGTGCCAGGCGGACCTGCTGCGTACACGGGCCCGGCAGGCCATCCCCGACCTGCTGGCCACGATCAGCGTGCTGCACGAGCGCCGGGCCGGCCGCAGCGACCGCTCCGCCGACTTCAGGGCCCTGGCCCGGTGGTTCGCCCAGTGCCCGACTGACGCCGAGGCCCATCGGCTGTGGCGGGCCGCCTTCGGGCTGACCTCCGCCCGCCACCTGACCGCGGAGACGGAATCGGCCGAGGAGGTGCCGGCCGCCACCAGTTGGCTGGACGCGCCCCAGGCGGAGATCTCGGTACGGCTGCGAGCCACCGGCCGCTACGCCAGGCGCGGCGCCCCCAGCAAGGTCGTCGACCGGGGCCCGCAGCGGGAGCGGCTGGCGGCGTTCGTGGCCGCCGAGCGCGAGCAGGCCGAGCTGGCGCGCAAGCGGCTGGCCACCGGCCGCCCCGTGCTGCTCAGCGAGCTGGGCGAACTCGACCCGGCCGAGTTCCACTTACTGCTCAGGCTGCTCGGTGAGGCGCTGGCCATGGGCCCCGGCGAGGTGACGGTCAGGACCTCCGACGGCGGCATGGAGATCCGCCTGCGGCCGGTGGACGGCTACGCCGAGATCCGCACCGAGACGGGCGTGCTGCGCGGCCCCGACCACGAGGTCGTGATCACCGATGTGACGAGGCCCAGGGAGGCGTCCGGGTATGGCGGCTGAGCTGCGCGACTTCCAGGACGCCCAGCGGGAGGACGAGCGCCGCCGGGCCCTGCGCGCCCTGCTGCGCCGCCCGCTGCTCGTCCCCGGCGACGCGGACTACCGGCTGGTCCGCAAGCACCAGGGCTGGTTGACCGACTGGTTCGCCAGGGAGGCCGGCTGGACCCTGCACGCCGACACCGCGGTGGCGCGGCTGCGGAAGGTGCCCGCCCGCCACGGCGACGGCACCCGGGCCGCGCAGGCGAAGGGGAAGGTGCCCTTCAGCCGCCGCCGGTACGTCCTGACCTGTCTGGCGCTGGCCGCGCTGGAGCGGGCCGAGAGCCAGGTGACGCTGGGCTGGCTGGCCGAGCGGCTGCTGGCGTTCGCGGCGGATCCCGAGCTGGCCGCGGCCGGGATGGTGTTCACGCTGGGCAGCAGGGAGGAGCGCGCCGACCTGGCCGCGGTGGCCGGGCTGCTGATCGGCACGGGCGTCCTGGCCAAGGTGGCGGGCGACGAGTCGGCGTACGTCAGCGGGTCGGGCGACGCGCTCTACGACGTGCACCGCCGCGTGCTCGCCGTGCTCCTCGCCACCCGGCGCGGTCCTTCCACGGTGGCCGCCACCGCGCTCGACGAGCGGCTCGCCACCGTCGGCGAGGAGCTGGTCCCCGACACCGAGGACGGCCACAACCGCATGATCCGCCACTCACTGACCCGGCGGCTGCTGGACGACCCCGTGCTCTACTTCTGGGAGCTGACCGGGCCGGAACGCGCCTACCTCGAACGGCAGCGCGGCCCGATGCTCAAGCGGATCACCGAGGCCACGGGCTTCGTGGCCGAGGTCAGGGCCGAGGGCATCGCCCTACTCGACCCCACCGGCGAGGCCACGGATCTCGGCCTGCCGGAAGAGGGCACCGACGGTCACGCCACGCTGCTGCTCGCCGAGCACCTGGCCGAGCGGCTGCGTACGTATCCGGACCAGCCGGTGGAGCCCGACGACCTGCGCGCGCACATGGAAGGGCTGGCCCAGCGGCATCGTGGCCTGTGGCGCAAGAACGTCTCCGTGCCCGAGCTGACCACGGGCGCCCTGCACCGCCTGGAGGCCCTCGGGCTGATCCGCGTGCGCGACAGGAGGATCACTCCCCTGCCCGCGCTGGCCCGCTTCGGCTTCGCCGAACCGGTCATCTCGGGAAACAGGTCAGGAAACAGGCCGGGAAGCGGAAAGGACGACGTATGAGCCTGCCGACCGCCGCCACCACCCGCTGGCAGCCGATGCGTACCGGGCTGGTGGACCTGTTCTACTACGACGACCAGGAGTTCTGGTTCCGCGACGGACGGATCCTGTTCCGCGGCAACAACGGCACGGGCAAGTCGAAGGTGCTGGCGCTGACGCTGCCGTTCCTGCTCGACGGCGAGCTGTCGCCCAGCCGGGTCGAGCCCGACGGCGACCCCGGCAAGCGCATGGAGTGGAACCTGCTGCTGGGAGACCGCTACGAGGAGCGGCTCGGCTACTCCTGGCTGGAGTTCGGCCGCGTCACCGAGGACGGCGAGCGCGCGTACGTGACCGTGGGCTGCGGGATGAAGGCCGTCAAGGGCAGGGGCATCGCCGACCGCTGGTTCTTCCTGACCTCCCAGCGCGTCGGCCGGGACCTCTTCCTCATCGGCGAGAACGGGACGGCGCTCACCCGCGACCGGCTCACCGAGGCCGTCGGCGTGTCGGGGCAGGTGACCCAGACGGCCGAGGGTTACCGCAGGCTGCTCGACGAGCACCTCTTCCACCTGGGCCTCGAACGCTACGAGGCGCTGGTCAACCTCCTCATCCAGCTACGCCAGCCGCAACTGTCCAAGCGCCCGGACGAGAAGAAGCTGTCGGCCGCCCTGTCGCAGGCGCTCGCCCCGGTCGACCAGGCCCTCATCTCCGACGTCGCGGGCGCCTTCCACGACCTGGAGCAGCAGCGGGAGGAGCTGAGCGGGCTGCGTGACACCCACGAGCACGTACGCCGCTTCCTGACCCGCTACCAGCGCTACGCCGCGGTGGCGGCCCGCCGGCAGAGCGCCGAGCTGCGCTCCGCGCACTCCTCCTACGAGCAGGTCAACCGCGACCTGGGCGCGGTGGCCGAGCAGATCGAGCAGTCCACACGCGCCGAGGCAGAGGCAGAGGAGCGGACCGAGAGCGCGCAGACCGAACTGGCCGAGCAGCAGGCCATCCGCGAGGAGCTGGCCGGAGACTCGCGCATCAAGGACCTGGACACCGCGGAACGCTACGCCGACGAGGCCGACCGGGCGCTGTCGGCCGAGGAGGCCGCGTCCGGACGCGCCCAGGCCACGGCCGCCGCCAGGAGGGCCAGGCACGGGGAGGCCGTCGCCGCCGCGGCGGTCAGCCACCGGGAGGTGGCCGCGCACCAGGACCGCGCCGCCCCGCTCGCCGAGCGCACCGGGCTCGCCGTGCCCCATGCGACGCTGCTGGCCTCCCTGGGCGAGGAGCCTGGGGGTGACGGGATCCGGGCGGCCGTCGACTCGCGCGCGGCGGCCGTCGCGCACGTCACCCGACTGGCGCGGGAGGCCGTCGCGCGCGAGCGCGATCTCGGCCTGGCGAGGAGCGCGCTCGCCAAGCGGGAGTCCGAGCGCGACAGAGCCGCCGACCGGCTGGCCGACGTGCGCGGGGAACTCGCCGCCGCGATGTCGGACCACGTCACCGCCTGGCGCGGGTACGCGCTCGGCCTGCGCGAGCTGACCCTGCCGGACCCGGAGGAGTACGCACTGGCCGCCTGGGCCGAGACCCTGTCGGGGCCGCATCCGGGCGAACGGGCCCTGCACGAGGCCGTCCGGCGGGCCGGACAGGAGCTGGCGCACGCGCAGGCCGCGGCGGCGGCCGAGCGGGAGCAGGCCGTGGCCGTCCTGGCCGCCCTGCGGGAGGAACGGGATCGGCTGGCGGCGGGTGAGCAGGCCCGGCCGCGCGAGCCGTACACGAGGGCGGGAGGCGTACGCGAGGGGCGGCCGGGCGCGCCCCTGTGGGCGCTGGCGGACTTCCGCGACGGCCTCGACGAGCGGTCCCGGGCAGGGCTGGAGGCGGCGCTGGAAGCCTCCGGCCTGCTGGACGCCTGGGTCACCCCCGACGGGCGGCTGCTCGCCCCGGGAACCCACGACGTGGTCGCCCTGCCGGGTGAGCGGGCCGTCCGGCCGCTGAGCGAGGCCCTGGTGACGGCGGACGCGAGCGCGCGGGCCGTACTGGACGGCATCGGCCTGGAGGAGCAGGCGGGCTCCTACGTGTGCGCGGACGGCAGGTGGCGGCTCGGCCCCCTGCACGGCGCGTGGGGCAAGCCGAGCGCCGAGTACCTGGGCGCGATCGCCCGCGAGCGGGCCAGGCAGCGGCGGCTCGCCGAGCTGGCCGACCTCGTCGAGGCTGCGGAGCAGGCGGCAGGCGATGCCCAGGACGCCGTCGACCGGCTGGCCGCCCGCGAGCGGGCGCTGGCGGGCGAGTCGGCCGGGCACCCCGACGACGCCGGGCTCCGCGACGCGCACGCGTCGGCCGCCACGTCCGCAGAACGCCACCAGGACGCCGTCCGGGCGGTCGATGAGCAGGCAGAGGAGGTGCGGTGGGCCGAGCGCGACCTGGACACGGCGGTGGCGGAGCGCGACCGGGCGGCGGCGGACACGTCCCTGCCTGCCACGGCGGACGAGCTGGCCGAGGTCGAGGGGGCGCTGCTGGCGTACCGGCAGGTGGTCACCGAGTTGCTCGCCGCCGCGCGGGTGCACGCGGGCAGGCAGGCAGAGGTGGACACCTGGGCGGCCGAGGTGAAGACGGCCGAGGAGGACGTGCGCCGCGCGCACGAGCGCGAGCGGGCGGCCAGGCGGCGGGCGGCCGAGGAGCAGGCGCGGCTGGCGACCCTGCGGGCCGCCATCGGAGCCTCGGTGGAGCAGCTCAAGGCCCGCCTCGCCGGCACCAAGTCTCGGATCGCCGCGTTGTCCGCGGAGCTGAAGAGCCTGGAGCAGGCCCACAGGCGGGCGGTGGAGCAGCGCGCGCGAGCCGAGGGCAAGCAGGAGCAGCTCAGGACCGAACTGGTGGCGACGGTCGAGCGGCGCGAGGCCGCCATCGGGTCGCTGCGCCGCTTCACCGAGACGGGGCTGCTCGACGTGGCGTGCGAGGTGGAGCGCACCGGCTCCTGGGCGCCCGACCCCGCGGTACGACTGGCCCGCCGGATCGAGCAGCTCCTGTCCGACGTCGACGACTCAGAAGAGGCCTGGCACCGGGTGCAGGACGAGATCACCCGCCGCTACAGCGAGCTGGCCGAGGCGCTCACCCGGCACGGTCACCACGCGGTGGCCGGGCTGTCGGACTGGTTCGTGGTGACCATCCAGTTCCAGGGCAGGGAACGTCCGCCGAGCGAGCTGACCACGCTGCTCGACGCCGAGATCGACTACCGGGAGCGCACGCTCACCGCCCGCCAGCGCGAGATCGTCGAGGAGCATCTGGTCAACGACGTGGCGGCGCACCTTCAGCAGCTCATCGCCGACGCCGAGGAGCACGTCGCCCAGATGAACCGCGAGCTGGAGGAGCGGCCCACCTCGACCGGCATGAGGCTGCGGATGTCCTGGGTCCCGGCCAAGGACGCGCCCGACGGCCTGGCCGAGGCCCGCGCCAGGCTGCTGCGCCAGGGGGCCGACCTGTGGTCCCCCGCCGACCGCACGGCAGTGGCCGACTTCCTCCAGGCCCAGATCGAGGCCGTACGGCGTGACAACGAGCACGGCACCTGGGCCGAGCACCTGCGCCGGGCCCTCGACTACCGGGGCTGGCACACGTTCCTGATCGAGCGCTACCAGGACGGCCGCTGGCGGCCCGCGACCGGTCCCGCCTCGGGCGGCGAGCGGGTGCTCACCGTCTCGCTGCCGCTGTTCGCCGCCGCGTCGTCGCACTACCGCTCCGCGCACCCGTACGCGCCGCGCCTGGTGACGCTCGACGAGGCGTTCGCCGGGGTGGACGACGACGCGCGGGCCAAGTGCCTGGGCCTGCTGACGACGTTCGACCTGGACGTGGCGATGACCAGCGAACGGGAGTGGGGCTTCTATCCCACCGTGCCCGGGATCGCCACCCACCAGTTGGTACGCCGCGACGGCATCGACGCCGTCCACGTGACCACCTGGGAGTGGAACGGCACCAGGGCGGAGCAGGTGGAGCGGGCCGCGACCAGCCGCCGCCCCGGCGCGAAGGCCCGGCAGGAAGACGGACGGTGGTGACCGACCCGGCACGGCTGCGCCGCACGCTCGGCGCGCCGGGGCTCGGACGGCTGATCGCGCGGCTCGCGGCCCGCGTCGAGCAGGACCGGGAGCTCTACGCGCCCGTCGTGCTCGCCCAGCCGACCGACGAGGAACGCAGAGCCGTGGAGCGGCTGCTCGGCCGCCGCGCCCGGCAGGGGACGGGGAGACTCGGCGTCAGCCCTCAAGCGGTCGAGTCGGCGCTGCGCCTGGCCGGGATCTGCGACGACCTCCGCGAGGCCCTGGACACCCTGGTGGGCCCGATCTCCGTCCGCTCCCACGAGCGGGCCCGGGAGGCGGAGGCCCGCGCGGCGCTGCTCGCCCTGCTGGCGGAGTGCCGCCACGCGGCCGAGCCGTGGTTCGCCGAGTGGCTGGCCGACCTGTCGTCCGACGGCACCCTGACCAGGGCCGTTCGCCAGGGCGGGGAGCCGGTGAGCCGGGCGCGGGCCGTGCTCGACGTGCTCCCGGCCGACGCCAGGCCGATCAGCGTGCTCGCCGAGCAGGTCACCGGCGACACCAAGGCGCTGTCGGGCACGCCGCTGGCCCGGCTCGTCCTGCGGGCGCTCGCCGCGCGCGCGAGCGAACCGGCGCCCGCCTCGGCGGCGCAGCGCCGGGCGCTGTGGGAGTCGGCGGGCGTGATCGTGGACGACCTGGCCAGCCAGGTGCTGGTGCTGGGGCTCAGAGCGACGGGTTCGCCGCTCGGGGAGTGGCTCACCGCGGCGGCCGGTCACGCCACGCCGTTCCGCGTGACCCTGCACCAGCTCGTCACGATGCCCGTCCTGGTCACCTCGCCCGTGGTGTTCGTGTGCGAGAACCCCGCCGTGCTGCGGGCCGCCGTGGGCGTCGCCGGGGCGGCGCTGGTCTGCACCGAGGGCATCCCCTCCATCGCCTGCCACCGGCTGCTCGCCGCCTGCGTCGACCGGCGGGTGTGGTGGCGCGGTGACTTCGACTGGACGGGCCTGCGTACCACGACCGAGGCCGTCGCCCGCCACGGAGCCGAGCCCTGGCGCATGGACGTGGCGACCTACGAGCGCGCGCTGGGCGGCGGGGACTCCGAGCCGCTGCGCGGCAGCCCGGCGGCCAGCCCGTGGGATTTCGGCCTCGCGGCGCGCATGACGGTCACGGGGCGGGCGGTCATGGAGGAACGGCTCGTCGACGACCTGATCCACGACCTGCGGGCCGCCGACGCGCCCTGACGTGCCCCTGACCAGGGCTCACGTACGCCTGGTCAGGACCTCGGCCAGCAGCTCGAGTGCCTCGATCACGCGGTCGCGATCCGCGCCGAGCCCGTCCAGCAGCTCGGCCTCCCTGGCCAGTTGCCGGGGGAAGAGCGCGTCGACGGCCGCCTCGCCCACGGGGGTGAGGCGTACCAGCGCGGCGCGGCGATCGGCCGGGCTGGGCTCTCTGGTGACCAGACCGCGCTGCTCCAGCCGGAGCAGCGTCTTGCTGATCGCGGCGCGGGAGTGGCGCATCTGGTCGGCCAGGCGGCGTGCGATCGTCGGGTTGGGGTCGTGCCGCAGCCGCAGGCACACGTCGAGCTCCGCGCCGGTGAGCGGGGCGTCCGCGTACAGGTGGTCCAGCGCCTCCTCCAGCAGGGCGGTGACGCGCTTGAGCGGACCGATCACCTCCATCGGGGACGTGTCGAGGTCGGGACGGGCAGCGGCCCACAGCTCACGAACCCGATCGGCGCCCCGGCTCATGCCACCTCCAATTTTGTTAACTGGTTAACTACTAGGTTACCGTTGGTCTGGCCCGCGCGAGAGGAGCATCGCATGAACGGAATGCGGCTGATCATGGCCCTGGCCGCGCTGACCGGCCGCCCGATCCGGCTGTCCAGCGTGGCCGCCCCTGACGACGACCCCGACAGCCTCCGGCTGCGGGTGGATCCCGCCGACCAGATCACGCCCGGTCGCGCCTTCCACGCCCATCGGGGGATCCAGTACGCCGCCGGACGCAAGCTCCGCCTCGACCTCCTGACCCCCCGGACCCCCGGGCCGCACCCGCTGGTGGTCTATCTGCCCGGGGGCGGTTTCGTCACGGCCCGGCGCGCGATGGCCGCCCGCCAGCGCCGCCAGGTCACCCAGGCGGGGTTCGCGGTGGCGGCCGTCGAATACCGTACGGTCGGCGACGGCGCCACGTACCGCGACGGGCTGGCCGACGTGGCCGCGGCGGTGAGCTTCCTGCGCGCCCACGCCGCCCGGTACGACATCGACCCCGCCAGGACCGCGCTGTGGGGCGAGTCGGCGGGCGGCTACCTGGCCGCCATGGCCGCGACGGACCCCGACCACGGCGTCGCGGCCCTGACCGGCGCGGGGGTGGACGCGGTGGTCGACGTGTTCGGGGCCACCCACCTGGCCACCGTGGCCGCGGGCTTCGACCCGGACACGGCGGCGGCCACCACCGCCCCCGGCACACCGCTGCCCGCCTACGTGCTGGGGCCCGGCCGGGCGTTCGCCGACCACCCCGACGAGGTGACCCGGGCCGACCCGGTCAGCCACGTCACCGGCGCGACGCCGCCGTTCCTGCTGCTGCACGGCGACGACGACCGCATCATCGCTCCCGTGCAGACCGCGCGCCTGCATCGCGCCCTGCGCCGCGCCGGGGTGGACAGCACCAGGTACGTGCTGGAGGGCGCGGGGCACGGGGCCCTGTCACCCCAGGCCAGGGCCTGGACCAGCACGCAGGTCATGGACATCGTCGTGGGCTTCCTCCGTTCCAGGCTCGGCGACGAGGTCTGATGCCCACCCGAGGTGCCCCCGCACGTCGAGTACGACCTCACCCCGGCGGGAGCCACGCTGACCCCCGCGCTCAACGCCCTGCACGACTGGGCGGCGGACGGGGGGGTGAGTCATCGGTCGGGGCAGTTGGCACCCCCGGCTACCTCCAGGGAGCCCAGGGCAGGACCGCCCCCTCCCTGACCAGCTCGCCGTAGTGGCCGGGCTTGGCGGGCTCCAGAGCGAGGTCCAGGAGGGCGACGGCGGCCCGGGCCGGGCTGGGCGCGCCGGAGACGTCCCACCACATGCCCGAGGTCGGGGTGTTCATCATCCCCGGGCAGACGGCGGCGAGCAGGATGCCGCGTTCGGTGTCCTGTTCGCGGCGCTGCGCGGCCAGGGCGCGCACGGCGGCCACCTGGCCGATCTTGGACGGGATGTTGACGAAGCCGGGCCAGGCGCCTGAGCGGGCGCTGCCGTCCTTGACCGCGTCGCGCCAGGCCGCGACCTGTTCGTCCACCTGCTCCAGTGACGCGAGAGCGTCGAAGCGGTCGTGCAGCACGGGCGCGAGGTGGTGCAGCGTGCCCAGCGAGCTGGCCACGACGATCAGCCTGCCGCCGTCCCTGAGCAGCGGCGCGAACGCACGCAGCACCCGAGTGGTGCCGAAGTTGTTGACCTCGGCGTAGTCGTCGACAATTGCGCGCGGGTCGTCGTCGGGGCCCACGCGCATGACCGCGTTGTTGAAGACGATGTCGACGCCGCCGTGGCGCTCCCCCAGGCGTACGGCGAGCCGGGCGGCGGCCTCGCGGTCCGCCACGTCGAGGATCTCGCCCCGGACCCGGGCTCCACCGCCGGGCAGGGCGTCCACGGCCTGGTTGACGCGGTCGAGGTGGCGTCCGGTGAGGTAGACGGTGTCGTGGGCGGTCAGGCGGCGGGCGAGCCCTTCGACCAGGGCCAGGCCCAGCCCCTGGGTGGCCCCGGTGACCAGGGCGACTCTCGGCGCGGCCATCACGGCGCCCCTTCCGCGAGCAGCTTCTCCGACAGGGCCCAGAGCCGCTCGGCCCCCTCCGGGTCGAGGGCGTAGCGGGCCACGCCGTGCAGTGGCGGCGCGGCGCCGCGCCGGTCGATGGTCTCGGTCTCGTTGCAGTCGGCGAAGTAGCGTCCGCCGACGCCCTCCAGCAGGGGTGAGGTGGCGAGCAGCACCGAGGTGGCGGCGCCCTGCGCGGGCGTCTTGATCAGCTCGGGCGGGACCGACCCGCTGCCGCGTCCGCCGGTGTGGCGTTGCAGGTTGGTGTAGATGGCGCCGGGCATGAGCGCGTTCGTGGTGATGCCGTCGGCGGCCCAGCGCCGGGTCGCCTCGACCGCGAACAGCACGTTCGCCGTCTTGGACTGGCCGTAGGCGAGCCAGGGGTCGTACGGGCGGAAGGCGAAGTTCACGTCGTCGAAGACCACCGGCGACAGTTGGTGCCCGGTGGAGCTGACGACCACGATCCGCGCCGCACCGCCGGCCGCCAGCGCCGCGTGCAGCCGGGTGGCCAGGGCGAAGTGACCGAGGTGGTTGGTGGCGAACTGCCACTCCCAGCCCTGCGGGGTGTACTGCTCGGGGCTCGCCATCACGCCCGCGTTGTTGACCAGGATGTGCAGCGGGCCCGTCCAGGAGTCGGCGAACGCGGCGACGGACGCCGGGTCGGTCAGGTCGAGCCGCGCGACGTGCGGGACGCTGTCACCGGTGGTCGCGCCGATGTCCTTGGCCACGCGCTCGCCCGCGGCGAGGTCGCGGACCGCCAGGGTGACCTCGGCGCCCGCGGCGGACAGTGCGGCCGCGGTCTCCACGCCGATCCCGGAGGACGCGCCGGTCACGACGGCGCGTTTGCCGGTCAGATCGATGTCCGCGACGACCTCGGCGGCGGTGCTGGCAAAACCGAAAGGCGTTTGGATCAGACTCATGCCACTCACGCTAGGCAGCCGACCGGCCATGCCACAAGCGACACATTCTCAAGGTGGCCATGCGCAATCGTCATGGCCATCGGCCGACGTCTCGCCCGTCTGGCTGCGGCGTTCCACCGGGCAGCCGAAAGGCGCACCAACACGGACAGACTCCCGCAACCCGAGCACCGTCACGCATGGCGTCGCCATGACGCCATGAAGGGTCCAGCTCCACTTGTGATGACGCCATAGTGGTGTCATGATGACGTCATGGACCTTGCGCCGTATGTCGATCAGCTCCGCCGCGAACTCGCGATCGCCGCGGGAGCGGGTGGCGAGGAAGCCCGCGCGCTGGCGGAACGTCTCGCCGCCACGCTCGAGTCGGCCACCCGGCTCGCGCTGCTGGAGGCCCTGTCAACCGCCGCGGACGAGATCACCCAGGACCTCGCGCCGGGCTCGGTCGAGGTGCGCCTGCGCGGGCGTGACGCCGCCTTCGTCGTGACGCCGCCGCCGAGCGCCCCCTCGTTCGCGGGCGGGGGTGAGTCCGGGCAGGCCGAGCGGCCGCCCACCGCGCCCCCGCCCGCCCCGCCGCCGCCCTCCGACGCCGACGAGGGCGGCACGTCCCGGATCTCGCTCCGGGTCCCCGAGCACCTCAAGCCGCGCATCGAGGAGGCGGCGGCCCGCGACGGGCTGTCGGTCAACGCCTGGCTGGTCCGCGCCGTCTCCGCCGCGCTCGAACCCGGCGCCGCCGGCCGCCGCGCCGGCCCGCGCCCGGCTCAGCAGACCGGCAACCGCTTCAGCGGCTGGGTTCGCTGACGCCCGCCCCGGTGAACACGCGGAAGACCGCACCCACGACTGTGCCCACGACTGCGCCCACGACTGTGCCCACGACTGTGCCCATGACGATGCCCACCCACGACAAGGGGCCCGGAATGCCGACCTTCGATACCCCCGAACCCATCCTCGCCGTCCTCGACCTGGCGACCGCCGAGATCCGCGTCAACGCGAGCGACCGTGCCGACACCGTCGTCGAGATCCGCCCGAGCGACGCGCACAACGACGCCGACGTGCAGGCCGCCCAGCACACCCACGCCGAGTACGCCGACGGCAGGCTGCTGGTGCGGACCGACAAGGCGCACGCCGGCGCCTTCCCCGGCCAGGGCCTGGCCCTCGACAAGCTCGTCGAGTCGCCCATGAGCTGGGCGCGTTCGCTGCTGCTCGGGCCGGGCAGCATCGACGTGACGATCGAGTTGCCGGCCGGCTCCCGCCTCGACGCCAAGACGTCGGCGAGCCTGCGCTGCCACGGCCCGCTCGGCGAGGTGACGATCACCACCTCCTACGGCGACATCCGGATCGAGCAGGCCGACCGGCTCCGGCTGAAGAGCACCCACGGCGACATCACCGTGACCCGCGCCTGCGGGCACGCCGAGGTCACCACGACCCACGGCGGCATCCACATCGGCGAGCTGAAGGGCACCGCCACGGTCAAGACCTCCCACGGCGACGTACGCCTCGGCGAGGTGACCGGCGAGCTGCGGCTGAACAGCGCCCACGGCGACATCACGGTGAACCGCGCCCTGGCCGGCGTCGCCGCCAAGACCGCGTACGGCAGCGTGGAGATCCGCGAGGTGGTGTCCGGATCGGTCGTCATGGAGACCACCGGCGGCGGGCTCGACCTGGGGATCCGGGAGGGCACCGCCGCCTGGCTGGACGTGAGCTCCCAGTACGGCACCGTGACCGTCTCCCTCGACGCCGGCGACGCCCCCGGCGAGACCGACCGGGTCGTGGAGGCACGGGCCCACACCACCTACGGCGACATCCTCGTCCGCCGTTCCTGAACGCGTTCCCGCCTGGAAAGGAGATCCTCATGCCTGACGCGATCGTCGCAGAAGGTCTGGTCAAGAAGTACGGCGACGTGGTCGCCCTCGACGGGATGGCGCTGACCGTCCCAGAGGGCACGGTGTTCGGGCTGCTCGGCCCGAACGGCGCCGGCAAGACCACCACCGTGCGCATCCTCACCACGTTGCTCAGACCGGACGCCGGGCACGCCACGGTGGCCGGGTTCGACGTCGTGCGCGACGCCGCCCGGCTGCGCGCGCACATCGGCGCCTCCGGCCAGTACGCCGCCGTCGACGACCACCTCACCGGCGCCGAGAACCTGGAGATGGTCGGCCGCCTCTACCACCTGGGCGTCAAGCGCGCCAAGCGGCGGGCCCGCGAGCTGCTGGAGCGCTTCGACCTCACCGAGGCGGGCGACCGCCCGGTGCAGGGCTACTCCGGAGGCATGCGCCGCCGGCTCGACCTGGCGGGGGCGCTGGTCGCCGCCCCGCCGGTGTTGTTCCTCGACGAGCCCACGACCGGCCTCGACCCCCGGGCCAGGGCGGGCCTGTGGGACGTCATCGCCGAGTTGGTCGCGGACGGCACGACGGTGCTGCTCACCACCCAGTACATGGAGGAGGCCGACCGGCTCGCCGATCGCATCGCGGTGGTCGACCACGGCCGCGTGATCGCGCTCGGCACCGCCGACCAGCTCAAGGACCAGGTGGGCGGCGACCGGATCGAGCTGTCGGTGACGAGCGCGGCCGACCTGGAGACCGCCAGGCGGACGCTGGCGCCGCTGGCCGTCGGCGAGGTGCAGACCGACACCGCCGCCCTCCAGATGACGATCCCGGTCACCGGCGGCGCCGCCGCGCTGACCAGCGCGCTCGGGCACCTGGCCGCCCAGCGCGTCGCCGTGCGCGACGCCGGGCTGCGCCGGCCGACCCTGGACGACGTGTTCCTCACCCTCACGGGACACGAGACCACCGAGAAGACCAAGGAGAGCGTCCGATGAACACCCTCCAACTGGCGATCGCCGACGGCCTGACGATCACCAAGCGCAACGCGCTGAAGATCAGGCGAGCGCCCGACCTGCTGGGCGGCGTGATCATGATGCCGATCGTGTTCGTGCTGCTGTTCACCTACGTCTTCGGCAGCATGATCGAGCTGCCCGGCCTGTCCTACGCCGAGTACATGCTCCCCGGCATCTTCGTCATGACGATCACCACGAGCGCGCAGATCACCGGTTACACCCTCACCCAGGACCTGCAGAGGGGCATCTTCGACCGGTTCCGCACCCTGCCGATGTCGCCCTCGGCGGTGCTGACCGGCCAGACCGTCAGCGACCTGATCATGAACGTGACCAGCATCGTCACGATGGCGCTGGTGGGGCTGCTGGTCGGGTGGCGTATCCACAGCTCGCCGCTCGAAGCGCTGCTGGGCTTCCTGTTGCTGCTGCTGTTCGCGTACGCCTTCTCCTGGGTGACGGCGACGGTCGCGCTGACCCTGCGCACGCCAGAGGTGTTCAACAACGTGGCCACCCTCGTGTCGCTCCCGCTGGTCTTCCTGTCCAACGCGTTCGTCGACAGCGCGCGCCTGCCCGGTCCGCTGAAGCCGATCGCCGAGTGGAGCCCGGTCTCCACGTTCATCCAGGCCGCCCGCGAGCTGTTCGGCAACACCAGTACGGCCATGCCCGCGCCCGACGCCTGGCCGCTGCGGCACGCGGTGCCGGTGTCGCTGCTGTGGATCGTCGTGCTCCTGGCCGTGTTCGTGCCGCTGGCCACGCGGCTGTACAAGAGGGCGGTCAGCAGGTGAGCGGCGTCCCCGGCTTCGACCGCCTCGACCGCCTCGACCGTGAGCGGGCGGTCGCGCTGGTCCAGCAGGCGTACGCGGACGGCCGGCTCGGCCCCGCCGAGCTGGACCAGCGGCTCGAACTGGCGCTCACCGCCACTTCCTCTCAGGAGCTGGAGCCGGTCGTCTCCGACCTGCCGCACGACGACCACGGCGACGAGGTGCTCCAGATCGCCTCCATCGGCGGGCGCGTCACGCGGACGGGCGACTGGCTGGTCCCGCGCAGGCTGCGCGTCGAGTCCGAGTACGGCCGAGTGCTCCTCGACCTGTCGCGGGCCCACATCCCCTTCGGGCAGATCGACATCGAGCTGCGGCTCACGTACGGCCACGCCAGGGTCGTCCTGCCCGCCGGCGCGAGCGCGAACACCGACGCGGTGCACGCCGGCTGGCACGGCGTGGTCTGCAGGGCGCCGAGCCGCCCGCGCCCCGGGACGCTGCACGTCCAGGTCTCCGGAGAGCTGACCTACGGCCGTCTGACCATCCGCACCACGCGCAGGTGAGGGCGGCCGCCCGGCTCCTGGGCGGCGCTGCTGCCCGAAGGTCGGTCCCGGGGATCCGGTCCGGGAAAAACCAGTTCAGGAAGGCCGGAGGCGGCTGGTTCGATGGCCCGATGGACTTTCCCCGGCTTCTCGCCTGTCTCGACGACGACTTCGCCCGGCTGCGCGCCGCCGTGGCCGGAGCAGACCCGTCCGTACGCGTCCCGTCCTGCCCCGACTGGTCGCTCGGCGATCTCGCGAAACACGTTTCCGAGGTCTACCTGCACAAGGCCGAGTGCATCCGGCTCAACGCCTTCCCCGAGGAGTGGCCGGAGGGCGTGTTCGACCCCGACCCGGTGATCTCGCTGGACCGCACCTACGCGGAGCTGACCGGCCACTTCGCCGAACGCCCACCGTCCGGCCCCGCCGCCACCTGGCACGAGCCCGACCAGAGCGTCGGCTTCTGGATCCGCCGCATGGCCCAGGAGACGGTGATCCACCGCGTGGACGCCGAGCTGGCGGCGGGCGGGCCGGTCTCCCCGATCCCCGACGACCTCGCGCTCGACGGCATCGACGAGGTGCTGAAGCTGTTCCTCGGCTACGGGAGCACCCGCTGGCTGGACGACTTCGGCACCCTGCTCGACGCGCCGGACGAGCGTCCGATGACGGTGGCCACGGAAGGGCGCGCCTGGTCGCTCGCGGCCGTGGCCGGCGAGGGCGGGCGGCCGGGCCGGGTGGAGGTGGCCGACGTCCCCACCGGCTCCGGCGGGGACGCCCAGGTGAGCGGTGCCGCGGTGCCCCTCCTGCTCTGGTTGTGGAACCGCGGCGACGACGGCTCCGTACGCGTCTCCGGCGACGGCGTCCTGCTCAAGCAGTTCCACGCCCTGCGAACCGCCGCGACGCAGTGACACTCCCGTCGCTCCGGCCGGGTGACGGCCTTGCCGAAATGAGAGAATCGCGAAAGGTGTCCCCTGCGCTGCCGCTCGTTCGTCGTGCTGGTGAGAGCCCATTGCCCTGGAGGTCGCGATGCAGTACGCCCTGTTGGTCTACGACGAGCCCGGCTACCTCGACGCGCTGTCGGACGAGGAGCGAGAGGCGGCGTACGCGGAGTATTTCGCGCTGGCCGACGACGAGCGGTACCTGGGCGGCGCGCAGTTGCGGTCCGCCGAGACGGCGACGAGCGTGCGGGTGGTCAACGGCCGGACGCTGATGACCGACGGCCCGTTCGCCGACACCAAAGAGGTGCTCGGCGGCTTCTGCCTGATCGAGGCGGCCGATCTGGACGAGGCGATCGAGCTGGCGGCGCGGATCCCGGCCGCCAGGCTCGGCGGCGTGGTGGAGGTCAGGCCGGTGGGGCTCGGACCCGCGGGGATCAAACCCGCGGTGATCGGGACGGGCCGGTGATCGGGCCGGTGGTGCGGCGCTGAGCATGCTGGAGGGGGTCTTCCGTGACGAGTGGGGCCGGGTGCTGGCCTCGCTCGTCGGGTTCCTCGGTGACTTCGACCGGGCCGAGGAGGCCGCGCAGGAGGCGTTCGCGATCGCGGCGCAGCGCTGGCCCGCGTCGGGCGTACCGGCGAACCCGGGGGCGTGGCTGGTGACGACCGCCCGCAACCGGGCCATCGACCGGCTCCGCCGGGAGCGCACCCTGGCCGAGAAGCTCCACCTGCTGCCGGCGGCCGAGGCCGTCATGGACGAGTTCGACGACGACACCGCCGTGATCAAGGACGAGCGACTTGAGCTGATCTTCACCTGCTGTCACCCGGCGCTGCCGCTGGAGGGGCAGGTGGCGCTCACGCTGCGGGCGCTCGGCGGCCTGGAGACCGCCGAGATCGCCCGCGCGTTCCTGGTCTCCGAGGAGACCATGAAGCGACGGCTGTCACGCGCCAAGGCCAAGATCAAGGCGACCGGGATCCCGTTCGCGGTCCCCGGCGCGCACCTGCTGCCCGACCGGCTCGACGCGGTGCTGGCCGTGCTCTACCTGATCTTCAACGAGGGCTACCGGGGCCGCGTCGACCTCGGTGCGGAAGCCATCCGGCTGGGGCGCGTGCTCGCCGCGCTCATGCCGGACCAGCCCGAGGCGCACGGGCTGCTGGCGCTGATGATGATCCACCACGCCCGTCGGCGGGCCCGCTTCTCCGGTGAGGACCTCGTCCTGCTCGACGACCAGGACCGGTCGCTGTGGGACCCGCGCCAGATCGCGGCCGGGCGGGCTGTCCTCGAACGGGCGCTGGCGCTGGGCGGGCGCGGCGCCTACGTCGTCCAGGCCGTGATCGCGTCGCTGCAGACGCACGAGCGGATCGACTGGCCGCAGGTCGCCGAGCTGTACCGGCGGCTGGTCGGCCTCACCGGCTCCCCGGTGGTCGAGCTCAACCGCGCCGTGGCGCTCGCCCAGGCCGGTGACCCCGCCGCGGCGCTGCGCGTGGTCGACGGGCTCGACCTGGACGGCTACCTCTACTTCCACTCCACCCGCGGCGAGCTGCTGCGCCGTCTCGGCCGGGACGCCGAGGCCAGAACGGCCTACCGCCGGGCCCTCGACCTGGCCACCTCGACCCCCGAACGGCGGTTCCTGTCCCGGCGGCTCGACCAGCTCTGAGCTCTCGGCCCGGACCGGGGCAGCCCGGTCGAGGCCGTCGCGGACCTCAGCCGGTCACCAGCCGTACGGACCGAACCGGCCCCAGGCGACGAACGCGGTGAGTACGAGCAGGACGGCGGTGATCGCGACCCCCTGCGGCTCCTTGCGGCGCACGTGCGTGCCCGCCCCCAGCACCGCGATGACCGCCAGCCCGGTCGCCGCGATCGGGGTCAGGACGGGGACGATCCCGGTCACGGCCGGGACGACCACCCCGATGGCGCCGAGCACCTCCATCACCCCGATGAACCGCACGGCCCCCTGCGAGAAGTCGTCCACCCACGGGTACCTGCCGGCCAGCCTCTCCTTCGGCTGGAGGAGCTTCACCTGGCCGGACATGCCGAACAGCCCGGCCAGGGCCGCCTGCACGATCCACAACAACACGTTCATCGGGAGTCTCCCCTGCGCTCGTCGGTGTCGGACTCATCAGTACGACGACACAACGAGGCGGATTCAAAGGTCCCGGTGACGCGGGCGTCCGGGTGACCGCCGCCGGGATCTTCGCCACCGTTGGTCACAAAGCGCCCCCGGGAAGGGCGCCGAGCTGCCTGAGCTGCGAGAAGACGTCGACGACCCCCCAGATCTCGGCCACCCGGCCACCGGCGAACCGGATGATGAAGATCTCGTGGTAGGTGACGGACCTGCCGGTCGGCGCCAGGCCCCGGTACTCGCCGAGGTGGGTTCCCGTCACCGTGTTCCTGCTGACGACCTTGTCCCCTTCGGCGATCACGTCCTCGACCGCGACGTGGATGTCGGGGAAGGCGCGGAGGAGCACGGTCCACACCTGCTTCAGCGCCTGCGCCGCCGTCGCGTCCGTCGGGGCGGGCGAGTGGAACAGCGCGTCCGGCTCGACGATCTCGTCGATCATCTTCGCGATGCGCGCCTCGTCGCGGCTGTTGATGGCCTCTTGGAGGCGGGCGAAGACCGCCTTGTTGCTCGTGCCTGCTGACATGCGTCTCTCCCTGGAATCGGCCGGAACGTCCGGTGGTGGGCGTTCACATCCAGGCGACGAACGGGCGTCCGCCCAGGGGACACGAACCCGGTCAGATCTCCGGAGGTCGACCCGTACATGGGGACACTGTCACCAAGGCTTGGGGTTGCGTTCGGCACGAATGCGGGACGTCTGGGCAGCCGTACCCGGAAGTTCCGGCACGAGAGGAGAGTCGTCGTGATCCGAGTACGGTTCGCCTGCGGGGTCCTGACCGCTGCCGGCCTGGTGACCGCGGCATGCGCTCTCCCGGCCGAACACGCGACCGGCACGGCGCCCGTCGCCGCCGGGATGCCCGTCGCCGCGGTCACGCAGCCGCCGCCCGAGACCCTGTCGCCGCTGTACGACCAGGCGTTGCCCGGCGTCGCGGGCAAGACGTTCACCTCGGCGCTCGTGGACTTCCCGCCCGCGGCGCGCGCCGTGCCGCATCGGCACGGGAACGCCTTCGTCTACGCCTACGTGCTCCAGGGAACCGTACGCAGCCGGCTCGGTGACGGGCCGGTGCGTACGTACCGGCAGGGGCAGAACTGGGTCGAGCCGCCCGGCGCCCACCACGTGCTCACGGAGAACACCAGCAGGACGGCGCCGGCACGACTGCTGGTCATCTTCATCTCCGACACGGGAGCCAAGCTCAAGGTCGAGGCTCCCCCTGGGTGAGAGTGCCTCCCGTGGTTCAGGATCCGCCCGGCTGCTGGCCCAGCCGCACGTTCGACCTGAGCCAGGAGGACAGGAACGCGGCGAGCCCGGGATCGGTCTCCCTGATCTCCTTGACGCGGGGCGCGGACTGCAGCCGGGCGATGACCTTGCGGTGGTAGTCGTGGACGAGCTGGACGGCCGTGCCGGTGTCGCGGCGCGCGACGGCGTCCACGATGTCCATCCGCATCGTGTGCATCGGCCCCGCGACCCGCAGCCAGCCCTGGGAGCTGCCGCCGGTGAGCTCGACCGCGATGCCGAACTGGATCTCCGTGATCACCCGGCAGAGCGCGGCGAGCAGCGGGTTGTGCGAGATCTCGGACAGGGTCACGAAGAAGCGTTTGAGCGCCTCGGCGGACGAACCCACGTCGGGGCGCTCGGCCGCCTCCTCGGCCGCCTTGCGCAGCTCGGCGATCTCGTCGTCGGAGGCCCGCTCGACGGCCTGCTCGACCGCGTACGCGTTGAGCGCCCGCAGCACGCCGAGGACGTCGGCGGCGGTCATCTTGCCGAATTGGACGACCGAGGCGATGGACATCGCGAGCAGGGTGTAGCCGTCGGCGGTGACCGTGGTCCTGCTGCCGTTCCTGGTGTTGAGCAGGCCCATGGCGGTCAGCACGCGTACCGCCTCGCGGATGGTGGGGGCGCTGACGTCGTAGTGGGCCGCCAGCTCGCGCTCGGACGGCAGCCTGGCCCCGTCGGGCAGGGCGCCGCTCAGGATCTGGTTACGCAGGTCGTCCACGATCTGGTCGGCCACCCGCCCGCGATACAGCTTGGGTGGTTGCGGCGTCGCCATGGTTCGTTCGTCCTCCGACTTTCTGCGCCGGGCCGTTGCGGCTCCTCATGGAGTGCCAGGGCCTGGCACGCATCTGACATTACGCCTACTTGGTAGGTAGCGCCGCCCGCGATCCCGATTTCCCCCGGCTTTTCGGCTGGGCGGCAAGGTTCCCTACCTACCTTGACAACAACCTACCAGGTAGGTTGGATCCTAGGCAGTGGAGCTGGACAGACAGCCGAGCGAGACGACGGAGGACCGATGAAGATCACCCCATACGACGAGAACGGCTTCCGCATGGACCACCCGAGGGGCACGGTGTCCTTCAACTACCTGCTCATGGGTGGTGAGCCCGAGAAGCTGGAGAACTTCCGCTACATCCTGGGACGCCAGGAGGGCGACTTCTCGATGCCGCGGCACCGGCACACGTTCGAGCAGATCCGCCTGCCGCTGATCGGCGACATGAACCTGGGCGAACAGGGCATCCTGCACGAGGGCGAGATCGGCTACTTCCCCGAGGGCCAGACCTACGGTCCCCAGGACGACCCGCTCGGTGACCCCAGACAACTGCAGTTGGTGCTGCAGTTCGGCGGCGCGTCGGGGCTGGGCATGGCCGGTGGACGCGGGCGCGGCCCGGACGCGCAGCGCGACGGGATCGCGCGGCGGGGCGAGCGCAGGGAGATGAAGTTCCCGCGGCCCCGCTACCAAAGCGTCCTGATCATGAACCCCGCGCACTTCAACTGGCTGCCGGTGCCCGGCGCGGACGGGGTCGAGCGCAAGCACCTCGGCTCGTTCACCGAGCGGCAGTTCTGGATCGAGTTCGTCAAGATCGACGCCGGTGCGGAGTGGGTCTCGGTGTCCGAGACCGGCAAGCAGCTCATGGTGGTCCTGTCGGGCCAGGCCGTCGCGGAGGGCACGGAGATCGGCGAGCTGGCCGCGCTCCAGGTCGAGCCCGGCGAGAAGCTCCACGTCAGCGCCGTCGAGGAGACCGTGCTCTACAACGTGGGCCTGCCCCCGATCCAGTTGCCGGCCATCCCGTCGGACCAGTTCGACATCATCACCAGCGACGGCGCGATCCAGTTCGAGAAGGCGCGGGAACGGGTCTGACCACCCGATCCGGCGGTTCGTACAAGGAAAGGAACCATGAAGTGGCATTGTCGTTGAGCCAGGCCTCCGAGATCGTGGACGCCGGGCTGCGCAAGGCGCGCGAGCTCGAACTGCGGCCCCTGACCGTCACCGTGCTCGACCCCGGTGGCCATCCGATCGTGGTCAAGCGCGAGGACGGCGCCGGGATCCTGCGTCCCCAGATCGCCCACGCGAAGGCGTGGGGTTGCCTGGGCACCGGCGCGGGTGGCGCTGCGGGCGCCCGGCACGCGACCCGCGACCCGTCCTTCTTCGCCGCCCTGGCAGCGATCTCCGAGGGCCGGATCGCGTCCTCGCGTGGCGGCGCGCTGATCCGCGACAAGGACGGCACCCTGCTCGGCTCCATCGGGGTCAGCGGCGACCGTCCCGACAACGACGAGGCCGTGGCCGTCGCCGGGGTCGAGGGCATCGGCCTGGTCGCCGACGTCGGCTGACCCACCCTCCTGGGACACACCACCGAGCGGCGCCGCCCCACGCGGCGCCGCTCGGCGCGTGCGCGCGAGTGGCAGTGGCGCGGCGGCCCGGACAAGGGCCGGAACGGAGGCAGCGAAAGGCCGGGAAAGGGGCAGCCCTCTCCCGGCCTCGATCAGCGAGCCCTCCCCTGCCGCAGACGGTCAGCCCTCCCGGCGGCGGGCGGTCAGCCCTTCCCTGCGGCGGGTTTCGCGGAGCGTTGCGGCAGTGGCGGCATGGTGGTGGCCGCGTCGGCGTTGCGCACCGCCAGCGCCGGCCAGAGCGCCAGCAGGTTGATCACGGCGACCACGAGGAAGGCCACCTGGTACGGTCGCGTCCCCGCCCCGCCCCCCGCGACCGGCCCACCGGCTCCGGCCAGCACCATGGCGGTCGTCTCCGCGGCGATGCCCAGGGCGCCGCCGAGCCGCCGGCCGACGTTGAAGATGGTCGACGCGCGACTCGACGACGCCTGCGGGATCGTCGCGAACGCCGCGGCCTGGGTCGACACGAACACGAGGCCGACGCAGAAGCCCATGCAGTGCAGCAGCAGGCCGACACCCCACAGGCTCGTACCGGATCCCACGGTCGCGAGCAGCGCGACGAACAGGCTCGTGCCCGCGACGCCCCCGGTCATGACCGCCCGTGGGCCGAAGCGCGGATACAGCACCCGGCTCGCGAGCTGCGAACCGAGCATCACGCCCACGGCCTGCGGCAGGATGGTCAGGCCGGTGACGAGCGGGCTGAGGTCGCGCCCGTCCTGGAGGAGCAGCGACACCGTGTAGACCGCGCCGAGAAACGCCACCGACACGCTGGTCATGACCGCGGTGCTCGACCGGAAGCAGCGGTCCCTGAACAGCCGTACGTCGATCATCGGGGCGCGCCGCCGCAGCTCGACGACCACCATCGCGGCGAGCAGAGCGGCGCCCGCGACCATGCCGACCAGTACGGGCACCGCGTCCCACCCCTGGTCGGGGCCCTCGGAGATGCCGAACACGAGCAGCGCCAGCCCGGCCGCGGAGAGCACGAACCCGGCGGCGTCGAACCGTTCGGCCCGCCGCTCGCCGAGGTCCCGGACGAACAGCAGGCCGAAGACCAGCGCGCAGACCCCGACGGGGAGGTTCACGAAGAACACCCAGCGCCATGACAGGTTCGTGACCAGGAGGCCGCCGAGGGTGGGCCCGAGCGTCGGGGCGACGGCCGTGGCGATGGTGATCATGGAGAGCGCCCTCACCCGTTCGGCCGGGGCGAAGCTCCGCAGCACCATCGCCATGCCGACCGGCGCCAGCATCCCCCCGCCGAGCCCTTGCAGAATGCGGTACGCGACCAGCTCACCGAGGCTGGAGGCGGAGCCGCAGAGCGCCGAGGCCGCGGTGAAGACCGCGATCGCGGTCATCAGCACCCGCTTGCCGCCGAAGCGGTCGGCGAGCCAGCCCGACGCGGGGATGAAGACGGCCAGGCTGACCAGGAAGGAGATGGTGATCGAGTCGACCGACGTCGAGGGGATCGAGAAGGCGTCGCCGATGGCGGGCAGCGCCACGTTCACGATCGTCGTGTCCATGGTGCTGAGGAAGATCGCCGCGACGTAGACGACGGTCACCGCGGTCGTCGGCCGGACCATGACGCGCATCTACCGGGCCGCGGCGCGCCGTGTCATCGCGAGGTCGACCGCCCACTCCGCCAGCTCGTCGAGGAGTTCGGCGGCGCTGTCGCCGAGCCGCTGGTGCGGTGTGAAGCCGCCGTCCGCGGTCATCGACCGGGCGATGGCCGAGATGTGCACCGGGCGCGACATGGGCACCATGCCGAGCGCCGTGACGACCGGGACCAGGCCCTGGACAGAACGCGCGCCGGCCGCGACGCCACCGTAGCCGACGAAGCCGACGGGCTTGCGCCGCCACTCCTGGCACAGATAGTCCAGCGCGTTCTTGGTGGCGGCGTTGTAGCCGCGGTTGTACTCGGGGACCACGAACACGTACGCGTCGCCCGCGCTGACCTTCGCGCTCCACCGCTTCGTGTGCTCGTGGACGTAGCGGCCGAGACGGGGATGATGCGGCTCGTCGAACAGCGGCAGATCGACGACGGCCAGGTCGAGCAGCTCGACAGTGAACGCGTCGTGCTTCACCGCGACGTCGCGGAACCAGTCGCCGACGGCCTCCCCGGCGCGGCCCGGCCGGGTGCTGCCGATGACGATCTGGAGATGTGGCTTCTGCATGGGGGCCTGCCTTCGAGGCTAGGAGGCCCCGCGCGGTACGGCGCGGCACACGCCCGGCCGCACCCGCGGGGCCTGGGAAGATGGGGGCCTGAAAGATGGGGGCCTGGAAGATGGGGTCCGTCAGTCCTTCAGCCAGGCCAGGGCCCGCCGCTGGAAGAAGCTGATGATCCCGCTGCCGACGACGACCATCGCCACGATGATGACGATGGCGGCGAAGAGCCCCGCCGAGTCGAACTGCTGCGTCGCCGCCATCGAGTAGTGACCGAGACCCTCGTCCGCAGAGACGAACTCCGCGGCGATCACCCCGATCATGGCCATGGGCACACCGGCCCGCAGCGCGGCGAACAACGGCACGCTGACCGACGGCAGCACGACCCTGCGCACGATGTACGCCTGGGACGCGCCCATCACCTTGGCGACGTCGACCAGCGGCTGCGGGACGTTCCGCATGCCAGAGTAGACGTTGTTGAAGACCAGGAAGAACACGATCATGCTGGCGATCGCGACCTTCGACCCGATGCCCAGGCCGAACCAGAGCAGGAACATCGGCGCCAGCGCGACCTTCGGGATCCCGTTGACGGCGATGATGATCGGTTCCAGCACCTCACCGAGGAACTTCACCGCTCCGATGCACCACCCCACCACGGCCCCGGCCGTGGAGCCGAGAGTCCAGCCGAGGATGAGCTCCTGACCGGTGATCAGGATGTTGTGATGCATGTGGGGGTCGCCGAGCAGCTCGAACAGCTTCACCGACACGTCGATGGGGTTGCTGATGAGGAAGTCCTCGACCACCCGGCCGCTGAGGAACTGCCAGATCCCGAGGATGAAGGCGATGAAGCCGATCCTGGCGACCAGGATGAGAGTCGCCCGCTGCCGCGGGTTCTGATGGGCGCCGTCGTCGTGGGCGCGGCGCTTGGCGGAGAACCCGCGGGGCAGGCGCCCGTTGCCCCGGACCAACGTGTCCATGTTCGCGGTCATCGCGTCACTGCTCCTCGGACTTCAGCTCGGACTTCGGCCCTGTATCCGGCCCTGTATCCGGCCCCGTCTCCAGCCCTGCCTCCAACTCCGTCTCCAGCAACTGCCACAGCTCGCGTCGCAGCGACTTGAAGGAGGGGAGGTCGGTGATGTTGTAGACGTCGCGGGGGCGTTCGATGTCGATGTCGACGATCGCCCGGATGCGCCCCGGGCGTCCGGTCATGACGGCGACCCGGTCCGAGAGCGCGATCGCCTCGGTGAGGTCGTGCGTGATGAAGACGACGGACGTCTGCCGCTTCTCCCACAGCTCCAGGACGGTCTTCTGCAGGGTCGACTTCGTGATCGCGTCGAGTGCCCCGAACGGCTCGTCCATCAGCAGCACCTCGGGTTCGTAGACGAGGGTCCGCGCGATGGAACATCGCTTCTGCATGCCGCCGGAGAGCTGGCGCGGGTAGTGGTCCTCGAAGCCGTCCAGCCCCACCAGGCTCAGCCACTCGGTGGCGCGCTCCACGCGTTCGCGTTTCGGCACGCCCCTGATCTCCAGCGGGGCCATGACGTTCTGGATCGCCGTCAGCCACGGGAAGAGGTTCGAGTCCTGGGTGATGTAGCCGATCTCCTGCTGTTCGAGCTCGCGGTCGTTCTTCACCAGGCGTACCTCGCCCGAGGAAGGCCGCAGCAGGCCGGAGGCGACGTTCAGCAGCGTGCTCTTGCCGCAGCCGCTGGGCCCGACGACCGTGAAGAACTCCCTCTCCCTGACCGTGAACGAGACATCCTGCAGGATGTCCATGACGCCGCCGTCCGGACTCTGGAACCGGTGCGTCAGATTGCCGGTGATGACCGCTGGTTTGTCTGCCACGAGGCTGCCGTGCTCCGTCATCGGCTGGCCCATCCTTCCCTGGTGGTCACGGCCTGCTGCGTCGATGAGATCCGGGTCGATGAGATCTGGGGTCGATGAGATCGGGGTCGCTGTGTCGGGGGTCATTTCTGGTACGCCGAGGTGTAGGCGGTCTTGATCTGGTCCTGGGTCACCTCGGCGAACATGTCCATCGCGGCCAGCACGTCGACGCCGCGGAAGAAGTCCGCCTCGCTCATGCGTCCGTCGCGCGCCCACTTGTACGTCGGCAGGCTGTCCTTGAGGATCTCGAAATCGGTGGGTATGAGGCTCTTGAGCTGCTCGGCCGCCTGGTCCGGGTGGTCGTCGAGGTAGTCGTTGGCCCGGCCGATGGCGTTGCAGACCTTCGTCGTCACTTCAGGGTTGGCCTTGGCGAAGTCCGCCGACGTGGCGATCGTGGACCAGGGCACGTTGTCCATCTCGGCGAACAGCGGGGAGTCGCCGATGTTGTAGAGGATCCGGCCGGGCACCTTCGACAGCACCTGGTCGGGCTGGGGCTGCGGCTGGAAGATCAGCCCGACCTGGCCGTTCTGGAACGCCGCGGTCGCCTGCGAGCTGCCCGCCATCGACAGCACCCCGATCCAGTCCGGGGGCAGCCCGTTCTTCGTCAGGAGCGCCTGCAGCAGCTTCGCGCCCGGGTTGGTGGTCCGCCCGCCGACGGCCGTGATCTGCTCGCCCTTGAGCGCGGTCAACTGCTCCTTCAGGGACATCGACTCGGTCAGGCCGCGCTGCTTCCACACGGCGTCGCTCACGGCCAGGATGTACGAGGGATCGATCTGCGTCACGCAGACGGCCTGGAGGCCGATGCCCTGTGACGCCGACTGCAGCAGCGTGCTGGTGTTGACCTGGCCGTACTTCACCTGGCCGGTGGCGACCTGCAGCGAGGCGTTGGCGATCTCCTTGACCTGGACGTTCAGGCCCTCCTCCTTGAAGTAGCCGAGAACGTCCGCCAGGTAGACAGGTGCGGCCGACGGCGCGGCGATCGAGACCGACACCAGGATCTGCTCGTCCGCGCCGACCTCGGCATTGCTGGATTGACAGGCCGGCGTCGCGGCCACGGCGAGCGCGGCGAGCGCGATCCAGATCCGCCGGCCGGGCCGGACGGCTCGAAACGCCCTCTCGGAAGCGGCTTTGTGGTGATTCATCGCTGGACCCCTTCCACGTCCAAATGTGCAACAGGTGGGACGGCGGGAGGCCCGCCGTCGAGCTGCCCCCGAAAGACCGTCGTCGAGCGGCGCCTCGGCCCCGATCGGCGACCTGAGCGGCGCGGTCGCCCGGCGCCGTTCAGAACGGATACGGCTGGATCGCCCCCTGCATCGTGAGCCACTGGGTCTCGGTGAACGCCTCCACGTTGGCCGCGGCCCCGCCGAACCGCGAGCCGGTCCCCGACGCGCCGACTCCGCCGAAGGGCGCCACCGCCTCGTCTCCTACCGTCTGGTCGTTGATGTGCACGATTCCGCTCGGGATCTGCTCGGCGATCGCCAGGGCGGCCATCACGTCGTTCCCGAGGATCCCGAGCGAGAGGCCGTACTCGGTGCCCTTGGCCAGGGAGACGGCCTGCGCGACGTCGCCGAAGCCGATCACCGGGGCGACCGGGCCGAAGACCTCCTGGGCGTAGGCCGGGGTGTCCGGCGTGACGTCGGCGAGCACCGTCGGGCGGTAGAAGAGCCCCTCGTACGTACCGCCCGCGACGAGCCTGGCACCCGCGTCCACGCTGGACGTCACCAGCGCGTGGATCTTGTCCCGCTGGCGCTCGTCGATGATCGGCCCGAGCGCCACCTGGCCGGTGGCCGGGTCGCCGACGGGCAGGTGGTCGGCCTTCTCGGCGAGGCGCCGCAGATAGGGTTCGAGCACGCTCTCGTGGACCAGGTGCCGTCCGGTGGTCATGCAGATCTGGCCCTGGTGCAGGAACGACCCCCAAGCGCCCGCCGAGGCGGCGAGGTCCAGGTCGGCGTCTTCGAGCACGATGAGCGCCGAGTTCCCGCCCAGCTCCAGGTGCACGCGCTTCAGATGCCGGGCGGCCACCTCGCCGACGCGCCGGCCCGCGGCGGTCGACCCGGTGAAGCTGATCACCCTGACGTTCGGGTCGGTGACGAGCGCCTCCCCCGCGTCCGCGCCGCCCGGGAGCACGTGCAGCACGCCCTCGGGAAGCCCGGCCTCCTCGAAGATCCGGGCGATCGCCACGCCTCCCGAGACGGCGGTGCGCGGATCGGGCTTCAGCACGACGGCGTTGCCGAGCGCGAGCGCAGGGGCTACCGAGCGGATGGCCAGGATCAGCGGGAAGTTGAACGGCGAGATGACGCCCACCACCCCGGCCGGCAGCCGCCGGACCAGGCTCAGCCGTGGCTGCGCGCTCGGGATGATCTCCCCCACGGCGTGCGAGGCGAGGGCGGCCGCCTCGTAGCACTCCTGCGCCGCGGTGTCCGTCTCGACGCCCGCCTTGGGCGGGATCGAGCCGGCCTCCCGTACCAGCCAGTCGCCCACCTCGGCGGCGTGCTCCTCCCACAGTTGTCCGGCCCGCCGCAGGATCGCGGCCCGCTCCAGGTAGGGGCGCGCCGCCCAGGAGCGCTGCGCCCGCGCCGCGCGGGAGGCGGCCCTGGCGACGTCCTCGGCGTCCGCGACGCCGATCCGGCCCAGTTCGTGACCTGTGGCCGGCGCCTTGACCGGGGCGTCGCCGCCGGTGGGCTTGACCCAGCCGTCGCTGTAGACGGCGGCGTGCCAGATGCTCTCTTCCAGGAAGCTCATGCGGTTCCTCCGGGCTGGGTGGTCGGGTCGTCGGCGGCCACCGCGACGTCGAGCAGCAGCGGCTCTGTCCTGGTGGCGAGGGCGGGCAGGACCTCGTCGAGGGTGCTGACGAGTTCGGCGTGGGTGGTGATGCGGCGCGCCGGGCAGTTCAGCGAACGGGCCAGCTCGGCGATGTCGACGTCCGTGAACGCCGGCCACGGCGGCTTGCCCCCGGCGTCCCCTGCGAGCTGGTCCATGATCGCGTAGCGCCCGTTCGTGAGCACGATGAAGAGCACGCCGCACGAGTAGCGCGCCGCGCTCCACAGCCCCTGGACGGCGTAGAGGGACGAGCCGTCGCCCAGCACGGCCACGACGGGACGGCTGGGGTCGCCCATCCTGAGCCCGGCCGCCGCGGGCAGGGCGAAGCCGAGACCGCCCATCGCCGCGCTGACGAACCCGCGTGGCGAGCGGGCCGGCAGCAGCCGGTGCAGCTCGGGCCGGGACGACGGGGTCTCCTCGACCAGTACGGCATCGCGCGGCAGCCGCTCGGCCAGCGCCGTGAAGACGTGCGCGGCGGCCAGCCGGCCACCCGCGCCCGGGGGAGCCACGGCCCGCGACGGACGCCGGACGGCGGTGACCGGCCGTGGCCGCAGCCGTTCCGTGATCGCCGCGCACGCGGACGCTGCGTCCGCAAGCAGGGCCACGTCGGCATGGCTGTGGTGCAGCTCGTCCGGGTCGTCGGAGATCACGGCCACCGCGAGTCCGTCCGGCACGAGCGGGCCCGGCTCGTAGACGTACTGGCGGAACGCGCCCGTGCCCACGACGAGCGCGACGTCGTGGCCCGCGAGCACCGCCCGCAGACCGGACCGGCCGGCCGGCAGGTGACCGGCGAACTGCGGGTGGTCCTGCGGGAAGCCGGCGCGGGCGCCGAACGCCTCCTGCCAGACCGGGGCGCCGAGGCGTTCGGCCAGCGTGACCAGCGCCTCCCAGGCCCGCTGCTCGTCGGCGCCCGCCCCGACCACCAGCACCGGCGACTCCGCCCGGTCCAGCAGCCGTGCCACGCCTTCGACGTCCGGCCCCGGCCGCCTGCGGGCACGCGCCACCGCGAGCGGCCCTGCCACGTCGAGGTCCGGGTCGAACGGGGCCGACCAGTCGTCCATTGGGACCACGACGATGGCCGGGCCGCGGTGCTGGGCCGCCTCGTGGAACGCCCGCCGTACCGCGCCGGGGACGTCCTGCGGCCGGACGGGCAGGTGCTCCCACACGGGGTACGCCCCGGCCAGCCCTTCCAGCCGCCCGGCCAGGAACGGCTCCATGGCCAGGTGGCGGCGGTCCTGCTGGCCCACCAGCACGACCAGGGGCGCGCGGTTGACCCGCGCGGTGGCCAGCGCGCCGACGGCGTTGCCCAGCCCGGCCGTCGTGTGCAGCTGGACGAGCGCGGGCTGCCCGGTCGCGATCGCGTGCCCGGTCGCCATGCCGACCACGGCGCCCTCGTGCAGGCCCAGAACGAACTCCAGGTCGTCGGGCAGGTCGACGAGGAAGGGGATCTCGGTCGAGCCCGGGTTCGCGAACAGCCGGGTCACCCCGCACCGGCGCAGGACGTCGATCGTGGCATCGCGGACGGTCCTCATCGCGCCACCCCGATCGACACTGACCCAGTCGACACGGACCCAGTCGACACAGACCCAGTCGACACGGACCCGGACGACACGGACCCGGGCGACACGGCTGCGGGCGACCCGGGTGCGGACCCCAGGCTCGCGGGCTCGGGGACCACGGTGTTCTCGTGCACGCCCAGTCCCTCGATCTCCCCGCGCAGCTCGTCACCCGGCACCACGCTGCGCACCCCCGGCGGCGTGCCCGTCGAGACCACGTCGCCGGGCGCGAGCGTGAGTGCCCGCGTCAGCCAGCACAACTGCTCGGGGATGTCGTGGAACATCTCCGACGTGCTCCCGTCCTGCCGCAGCTCACCGTTGACCCAGAAGCGGACGCGCAGCGCGTGCGGATCCGGGATCTCGTCCGCCGTGACGAACCAGGGTCCGGCGATGGCGAAGGTGTCGAACCCCTTTCCCCGGTCCATCCGGCGGTTGTCCAGCTCGGAGATGTCACGGGCGCCGACGTCGACGAGGGCGACGTAGCCGGCCACCGCGCGCATGGCGTTCTCGCGGTCGAGCCCGTGGCAGCGCCGCCCGATCACCACGGCGAGCTCCAGCTCCGGATCGACGCGGCGGCTGATCGCCGGGTGACGGAGGTCGTCGTACGGGCCCGCCAGCGCGCCGGGCGCCTTCAGGAAGCCCGAGAGGGGACGGGGCGGCGCGTCGTCCGCCGGGGGCGGTGCCTGACGGTCCCTCGGGTAGTTGCCGGTCATGCCCCAGATCGTGTGGGGACGTCCGATGGGCGGGCCGTACGACGGCCGCTCGGCGGACCACGTGCAGTCGTCCGTCAGGTCGCCGGTGCCGACGGCTGCCAGCGCCCACTCGTGCGCCGCGCGTACGGTCCGGAGGTCCGGATCGGCCTGAAGGGCTGCGGGGAGGGTCTCCGCGATCTCCCGCCGGGACCGCGGGATCGCGTCGTCCCGGTGGCTGCCGCGGGTCTCCAGCATGCGGGCGTACGCTGCCTGCACGTCGACGAGACGGTCGCCGACGACGTCCGGGAAGCAGAGCCGGTCGCCGAGATAGGTACGCCTGATCGCGAGTTTCACTCAGACCGCCCTCGTCGGGGCCGGGGAAGAAGCGTCCACGTGGAGCCCCTCCTTTCCAACATGTCGAAAACTCCTGCGGCTTCGTCGCATGCGTCTGGCGAAGATTTCCTGGAGGTTGCACGCTAATGACGACCCAGATAACCGGGCAATAATGGAGCCGAGGATTTCCACGATGCCGAAGACCGACCCCACCGCCCCGGCCCCGCCGACGGGCGACCCGAACGACCCGGCCGCCCCCAAGGGCGAGCCGGACGACGCCGTGCCGCCGAAGGGCGAACCGAACGAGGCTGTGCCACCGAAAGGCGAGCCGAACGATGCCGTGCCGCCCAAGGGCGAGCCGAACGAGGCTCTGCCGCCGAAGGGCGAGCCGAACGATGCCGTGAGCAAGTGCCTGCGGGCGCTGCTCGTGCTCGCCACCCACGAGTCGCTGGGGGTCAGCGAGCTGAGCAGGGAGCTAGACGTCGCGGTGTCCACCGCGCACCGCCTGCTCTCGATCATGCGTCAGCACGACTTCGTCGAGCAGGACCCGCACTCCCGCAGGTACCGGCTCGGGCTCGCGGCACGGAAGCTGGCCGAGCAGAGCAGGGTCGATCACAACCTGGTCGCCGTGGGCCACTCCCACCTCTCCCGGCTGCGCTCGGTGGTCGACGAGACCGTCAACCTCGTCGTGCTCGACGGCGCGGAGGCCCTGTTCATCGACGGCGTCCAGTCCCGCCAGCCGCTGCACGTGGCCACCCGCACCGGTGCCCGGCTACCGGCCTACGCCACCGCCGGAGGGAAGGTGCTGCTCGCGTACCTGCCGAAGGCGATCCTGCGCACCTACTACCCGTCCGAGCTGCGGAGGGTGACCCGGTACACGCTGCCGGAGCGGCAGGCGCTCGAACACGAGCTGGAGAAGACCCGCGACTGCGGCTACGCGCTCAACCTCGGCGAGCACCTCGTCGAGGTGTGCGCGATCGCCGTACCGGTCAACGGGGCGCACGGCCGGCCGATCGCCGCCCTCACCGTCGCGGCCCCGCGCACCCGGTGGACGCGCAGGCAGCTCGTGGCGCTCGCGCCGACGCTCACCGCCACGGCCGCCGCCATCACGCTCGACCTGCGCGGGCACAGATCCTGAAAGTTTCTGACCGGGCGGCACGGCGACCGGGTCAGCCGCCGAGGCTGCGCGTGACGCCCTGCGCGGCCACCTGGAGGGCCGACAGCAGCCGGGCGCGGTCGCGCTTCAGCGTCGGCACGACGACACCGATCGCGGCGACGGCCTCGCCGTCCCTGCCGCGCACCGGGACCGCGATCGAGCAGGCCCCGAGGGTCATCTCCTCGACCGTCGTGGCGCAGCCGTCGCGGCGTACCTGCTCCAGTTGGGCGCGCAACCGGTCGGGACGCGTGATCGTGTACGGCGTGAGCGGGGCGAGGTCGGCCATCACCGCCTCCTGGACCTCGTACGGGGCGTGCGCGAGCAGCGCCTTGCCGACGCCGGTCGCGTGCATGGGCAGCCGCGCGCCGACCCGGCTCACGACCGGGACCGACGCCCGCCCGGACAGCCGCTCCAGGTAGAGCACCTTGGCGCCGTCCCTGATGGCGAGGTGCACGGTCGCCCGCGTGACGGCGTGGATGTCGTTGAGGAACGGCGCGGCGATCCGGCGCAGCCCGGTCTGCACGGGAGCGAGGAGCCCGACGTCCCAGAGCCGCCGGCCCACGACGTACGCGCCGTCGGCCCGCCGCACCAGCGCACCACCGGCGACCAGCTCCCCGGCCAGCCGGTACGCGGTGGGCACCGGCAGGCCCGCCCGCCGGGCCAGCTCGGTGAGCGTCAGCCGGCGGTGCCGGTCGTCGAACGCGTAGAGCAGCGCCAGCGCACGCGAGACCACCGTGGCACCCGGTGCCGAAGTGTTACCCGCCATCGCCTGCCCTCCGGCCCGTCCTTCGCGTCGTCCGCCGTCCGGTCCCTCGCCGTCGTCCTGTCCTTCCGCTCAGTGGAAGCCTAGGCTCGAACCGGGCACCCGCGCCAGGCCACGCTGCTGCCCCGGGCACGTGCCCGCCCGACGTCCCGACGATCAGTGAAGGGAAGCCGCATGCCCCGTACCGTCTCCAGCACCACCGTGGGCATCGTCGGCGGTGGGCCCGCCGGTCTCATGCTGTCGCACCTGCTGCACGTCGCCGGCATCGAGTCGGTGGTCATCGACCTGCGCACCCGTGACGAGATCGAGCACACCCACCGCGCCGGCATCCTCGAACGCGACAGCGTCCGGCTCCTGGTCGAGTCCGGCGTGTCGGACCGGGTGCTGCGCGAGGGGCACGAGCATTCGGGCATCGACCTGCGCTTCGGCGGGGTCAGCCACCGGATCGACTTCCAGGGGCTGGTCGGCGCCTCGACCTGGCTCTACCCGCAGACCGACGTGTTCGTCGACCTCGCCGACGCCCGGCTGCGCGACGGCGGCGACGTCCGCTTCGGCGTGACCGAGACGTCGGTGGTGGACGTGACCTCCGACCGGCCGGGCCTGCTGTTCACCGACGCCGACGGCGTGGCCCACGAGGTGCGCTGCGACGTCCTGGTCGGCGCGGACGGCTCGCGCAGCATGACCCGCCTCTCCGTCGCCGGGCGCAAAGAGTATTTCCGCCAGTATCCGTTCGCCTGGTTCGGGATCCTGTGCGAGGCCCCGCCCAGCGCGCCACTGCTCATCTACACCCGGTCGGATCGCGGGTTCGCGCTGATCAGCCAGCGTACCGACCGCGTGCAGCGGATGTACTTCCAGTGCTCGCCCGAGGAGGCGGTCGACGACTGGCCGGAGGACCGGATCTGGTCGGAGCTGCAGGCACGCCTCGCGGGCGAGGACGGCTTCACGCTGAAGGAGGGCCGGATCTTCGAGAAGACCGTGCTGCCGTTCCGTTCGTACGTCTGCGAGCCGATGCGCCACGGCAACCTGCTCCTCGCCGGGGACGCCGCCCATACCGTGCCGCCGACCGGCGCCAAGGGGCTCAACCTGGCGCTCGCCGACGTACGGGTGCTCGCCGAGGTGCTGGAACGGGCCCTGCGCAAGAACGACCGTTCGGCGCTGGACGACTACACCGAACGCGCGCTGGCCAGGGTGTGGCGGGCCCAGCACTTCTCCTACTGGATGACCACGATGCTCCACTCCATCGAGGAGTCCTCGGACTTCGACGTCCGCAGGCAGCTCGGCGAGCTGGACGCGGTCGCCGGATCCCGTGCGGGGGCGACGTACCTGGCCGAGGGGTACACGGGCTGGCCGCACGGCTGAGCCTCGGGTGTGCCGTCCCGGGTCACCGCGCGGGTGACCCGGGACCGGCGCGATCAGTCGTCGTCGCCGCCGTGCCGACCTCCGTGGTCGTCGTCGTCGCCGTGCCGGCCGTCGTCGTCGTCGCGACCGCCGTGGTCGTCCTTGTCGGCCCGGCGGCTCTCGTGATGGATGATCTTGCCGGTGGCGACGGCGACGTACAGTTCGTGGCGCTGGGAGCCCTTGAGGAGCTTGATCTCCCACACGTCCGGGCGGGTGCCCCGGCGTTCGTACTCGACCTTGGTGACCTTGGCTCCCGGCACCGCCTTGAGCGCGATGCGTACGGCCTGCTGTCTGGTGACCTTACCGGTAGCCCCGATGGTGAGAGCGGTCGTGCCCGCCGGGGCGGACGCGGTCGCGGCCAGGGCCACGCCTCCGCCCGCGATCAACGTGACGGCTCCGGTACCTACGACGATGAACCTCTTCATGAGCTGCATGGCCTCACTCAACCGCCGGCCCCGGTAACCGCGCGCTAAGCGGCGGTTAAGGCCGGGCTCCTGGAGGGGTGCCGGGAACGCGCGTGCGGCCGAGGGGGCAAGATTCGTTGTATGTCCAAATTTCTCTCCCGCGAGACCCTCAGCGGAACGTGGGGCACCGTGCTGCTGCCGCTCCGCCCCGACGACACCATCGACCGCCCCCGCCTGCTTGACGAGCTGGACGTGCTGGCCGCCGCCGGGCTCGACGGCGTCTACGCCCACGGCACGGCCGGTGAGTTCCACGAGCTGGACGACGATGAGTTCCAGCAGGTCAACGAGCTGGTCGCGGAGCGGTTCGCGGGACGCCCGGTCCAGATCGGCGCCGGGCACATGAGCGCGCGGGCCTGCTTGCGGCGGGTGGCCATGGCGCGGGCGGTCGAGCCCGGCGCGATCCAGGTGACGCTGCCCGACTGGGTGCCGCTCTCCCGGTCCGAGGTCCTGACGTTCCTGGAGCGGGCCGCGGAGGTGGCCGACCCCGTCCCGCTGGTGCTCTACAACCCGCCGCACGCCAAGACCCAGGTGGGGCCGGACGAGTACGCCGTGCTCGCCGAGCGCCTGCCCGCGCTCATCGGGATGAAGGTCGCGGGCGGCGACCCCGCCTGGTACGCCGAGATCACCGGCAAGGCGGGCGACCTCGCGCTCTTCGTCGCCGGGCACACCCTCGCCACGGGCACGGAGCTGGGCGCGAAGGGCTCCTACTCCAACATCGCCGCGCTCAATCCCACCGGCGCCATGGCCTGGCAGCGGCTGATCAGGTCGGACGGCGCGGCAGCGCGCGACGTCGAGCGGCGGATCGCCCGGTTCTTCGCCGAGTACGTGGCCCCGCTCCAGGCCGAGGGCTACTCCAACCCGGCGCTCGACAAGTTCCTGGCCCACGTCGGCGGCTGGGCCGACCTCGGGACCCGGATCCGGTGGCCGTACCGGTCGGTCGATGAGGCGTACGCGCTGCGGCTGCGCCCGATCGCCCGGGCCGACCTGCCCGAACTGTTCCCGGACGCCCGGTGAGCCGACCCGGGTGACCGCCGGCCCGCGCCGCCGCGTTCAGGCCAGGAACTCGGCGAGCGGGAAGGACCGGTGGGAGCGCGGCGGGATCAGGAAGTTCTGCCGGTGCGTCGTGTGCACGACGGAGTTCAGGCCCGCTGCCCGGGAGCGCGGGGAGAAGGAGGCGCGCTTGCCGCCGGGCAGCTCGCCGTCCATGGCGAGACGTACGCGGTTGAAGATCTCGGTCGTCGGGGTGAAGAGCAGGAAATGCAGCCCGGCGGCCGGCTGCTTGCTGTAATGGTCTCCCGCGGGATCCGAGGTGTAGTGGAACGGGTTGTCCATCGTGGCGAAGTCGCCGCGGTTCGTGATGGCCGTGTTCACGGGGTAGCGGTGGCCGTAGTTGCTGGTCAGTTCCCGCTGCAGGCGGTTCACCGGCTGCATGCTCCCGTTGTGCCCGTAGGCGTGGAATTTCGCTATGTCGTGAAGGACGTCGGCCTCGTTCTGCTCGGGCGGGTCCGCCGTGACCGTGTTCGGCGGGAAGGAGATTCCCGGGCGGAACATGGCGTGGATGCGGTCCTCGAATTTCGGGAACGTCGTGGAGTACCAGGCCACGAGGTCCTGGAAGAGGTGCGACAGGGGCATGATGGTCCCCTGCTTGAAATAGCCGTTGGGCCACTGGTCGGTCCAGCCGGGAAACGTCTCGAAGTTGGAGACGGGGGTGGAGCTCTCCGCGTCCCTGAGCGTGGTGGTGAACCCGAGGAAGATCGGCGACTGCCGGGGAATGAGCTTCGCGCCCGGCAGGTCGTGCTCGATCGCCAGCTTGCTGGCCAGCGTCTGCCCTCCGGTGTGCCCGCCGCCGGTGAAGCCCCGGCGGATGCTGGTGACCTTGAACAGGTCGCCCGCCTGGTCGTCGCCCGTCCCGAACAGCGCGTTCGTGGCGGCCATGAGGGTGGTGAGCGAGTCGCCGCGCAGCAGGACGGCCATGTCGTTCTGTTCCAGGCGGATCGGCCCGAAGCCGGGTGGCGGCTCGTCGCTGGGAAAGGTCCTCGACTCCTGCAGCGCGTAAACGGTTTTTCCGCGCTCTTTCGAGGTGGTCAGGTCCACCGGCAAATACGCCGGATACGCCGTGCCGGCGTCGAAATAACTGGAACCCTTCCCGAGCCGGGGAACGTAATGCTCGAAATACGGCAGGCCCCAGGACACCGTGACGGTGACTCCGCTCGGGGCGGGCGGGAACTGCTGTTCCAGGCGGCGCAGCACTTCTTCCAGGCGGCGCTGCGCCGCCTGGAGGGATTTCGCGTTTGCCGGCACGTTCAGCTTCGCCGTGATGACATGAGCGTGGTACGGCGGGATCGCGACCGCCATCGTGCCCTTGCTGCTGGCGACTCCGGTGCCGTCGTCCATGATGACGCGCGGGCGTGGGAAGACGTACTGTTCCGGCGGCAGGGCGGGCCGGGCCGGCGGGGTGGAGGGGGTGGGCGGGGTCGGCCGTTCCGGCGTCCCGATCAGCGCGTCGACGAGTTCGTAGATTCCCGCGGAGGCCAGGGCCGCGGCGAGGGTGCCCCCGGCGAGCAGATACCGTCTGCTCGGCATTCTCTTGTTCTGCGCCTCGGGCGAGTCGCTTCCTTCGCTGCCTGCCATGCCGGGCGTCGTACCACGCCGCCCGCCCACCAAAACCGGTTTTTCCGCATTTTGGACGGCGCTTTATCCCGACTAATTTCCGAAATAAGCGGCGGTTATTCGAAATGGACTTTCCCAGGGCCGATCCCGTGGTCACCGGAAAGGCGCGACGGCCTTCCCGGTGACCACCGGCGCTCTGAGGGTCAGGTCTGCGTGCCGACGACCGTGCCGTCGGTGTCGGAGGTGAAGGGCGTGGGCTTGACCCGCAGTCGGCCGCCGCCGTCCACGTGCAGCGCGCCGCCGCCCATGGGCAGGTGGTTGGGGGCGATGCCGTCGAGCCCGGTGTTGCCGAAGCAGGCCCCGGCGTACAGGGTGCCGCCGTCGAACTTGATCTTCGATCCCGCGCCGAAGGTGTTCATGGCGATCAGCGCCGAGGCCCCGGTAGTGACGATCAGCCGCTGCTCGCCCGTGCCGGCGATGGTGTTGCCGACGCACTGGTTGTCGGGCCCCTCGAAGCGACCGGCGAACGGCGCTCCGGCGACGTCGAAGCGGTTGTGGTGGATGACGGTCCTCGGGCCCTTGACCCGGAACGCGGCGGCCCCGGCCGAGGCGAAGTGCGAGCCGGTGAGGGTCAGCCCTTCGGCGGCGGGCGCGCCGTTGAGCACGAACGTCCCGGTGCTCTCGCGTACCTCCAGGCCGGAGACCGTGACGTTGGCGGCGGTGACGAAGACCGCCTCCGGCGCCGCGGAGTTGCGGTGCGCCACGGAGCCGTCGGCGAAGGTGTTCGACGGCCCCGCGCAGTGGATCGCCCGGCCGTCGGCGGCGCTGCCGAGGGTGGCGCCGAAGTGGAAGTCGCGCACCGAGCAGTTGCGCACGTTGGCGTCGAAGAAGATCATGCGGCGGTTGGTGTCGCCGCCGCGGATGCCGCTGAGGTGGCTGTCGCGCACCAGCCGGGTGAAGATCACGAAGGATCCCGCTCCGGACGTGTTGCCGAAGTCGATGTCCCGGAAGCTCACCCGGTAGGCGTTGGAGACCACGATGCCGTTGTAGCCCGTGGTCGCGCAGGACACCTTGGTGAACCCGATGTCGGAGATGTCGGTGCCGGCCAGGTCGGCGGTGCTCTTCACGCCTCCGGGGTAGTAGCTGAGGTCGACCCCCGCCGTCTGCCCCTCCACGCTGATCGCCGAGAACGTCGAACCGGGCTCGGTCGCGGTGCTGTAGATCGTGACGTCCTGGCACTGCACGTTGCGGCAGTGGTACTGGAAGGTCAGCGCCTTGCGGCCGATGCGGCTGAAGTACATGTTGTCCACGCGCACGTCCGCCAGGAACGAGCCGCCCAGGCCGTTGTTGTTCTTGGTGTTGCGCGTGTCCAGGTGCAGGCCGGAGACCCGGACGCCGCGTACCGTGCGCGCGGGCGGGCCGTCGGCCGTGGTGGGCGCGTCACCGCGGATGCCGATCAGCGCGCCGGCCCCGGTCTCGATCGAGAACAGGGTGATCTTGGAACGGTAGCCGTCGCCGTACCAGGTCGTGCCGTCGAGCTGCAGCGAGATGAGCTGGGTGGTCCGGTAGGTCTTGTCGGTGCCGGGCACGTAGATGACCCGGTTCAGGCGGGCGGCGGCCAGCAGGGCCTCGGTGTCGTCGGCGCCCGTGCCGCTCTCCTCGTCGTAGTCGCCCTTGGCGCCCAGGGCCCGGACCGAGACCACGTCGTCGGCGATCTCCCACCAGGCGCCGTCCGCCGACTTCAGGTGCCACCGGTCGGTCCTGGCCGGGGCGGCGGTCAGCCGCCGGTAGAGCGCGCCGCCGCCGTCACCGGGCTCGGCGTAGCCGTCGGTGCGCAGCACCGTGTGCGTGGGAGGTACGTGAGTGGACGCGACCGCGGACGCGCTGGCCACCGGCAGCGCCGCGGCGGCCCGCCGAGCCGCCTCGGTCTGTCCGGCCTCGGTCTGCGCCGCGGCGGGGGAGGCGCCGAGGAGGACCGCGCCGGTGGCGCCTGCGCCGGCGTATCCGAGCAGGCTGCGCCGCGACATCGGGGGAACGGGGGCATGGGACATGACGGCTCCTTGCATGGGGGTTGAGAGGGATCCGTTACGGCTCAGCGGGCGCGAAGCTCGATGAGCATTGCCTGGGACGGGTTGAGCAGCGGGGCCGCGAGCCCCGCCCGGGTGAGCAGGGCGCCGGGCAGCGTGGTTCCCGCGGCCGACCAGGCCGGCTGGCGGAAGCGGCGGTCCGGGGCGGCGGTCAGGTCGGTCAGGGGTGTCACGTGGTAGGTGGCGTGTTCGTCGAGCCCGGCCAGCCGGAGCCGGGGCGGCGCGACGTACGGGGAGGTGGCGGTGGCGACGCAGGCGAACAGCGCATGACGGCGGTCGGCCGAGACCACGCCGTGGGTCAGGAGTTCGGGCCGGTGGCCCGGGTCGACCCTGACGACCTCCCCGCCGTGCAGCAGCGGCCGCAGCCGTTTGTACGCCTCCGTCCAGCGGCGCAGGTACGCCAGCTCCTCGGGCGAGCAGGTGGTCAGGTCCCACTCCAGCCCCGCGTGGCCGAACAACGCGGTGGCCGCGCGGAAGGGCAGGTCGGCGGCGCGGCCGGTGACGTGGGCGGTCGGCGGCCCGATGTGCGAGCCGATCAGCTCCGGCGGCACCAGGACCGACAGCCAGCGCTGGATGTCCTGCCGGTCCAGCGGGTCGTTGGTGTCGGAGGCCCACACCCGGTCGGTACGGGCCAGGATGCCGAGGTCGATGCGCGCGCCGCCGGAGGAGCACGACTCGATCTCCAGCCGTGGATGCCGCTCGCGCAGGCGGTCGAGCAGCCGGTAGAGGGCCAGGGTCTGCGCCCGGACGCCGGGGCCGCCGTCGTGCACGGCCTCCAGCAGGTCACGGTTGTGGTCCCACTTCAGGTAGCCGACGCCGTACTCGCTCACCAGGGCGTCCAGCCGCCCGAGGATGTGCTCGAAGGCGTCGGGGACGGCCAGGTCGAGCACGTGCTGGTGACGCCACTCGCGCGGGGTGCGGCCCGGCGCGGCCAGCAGCCAGTCGGGATGGGCGCGGGCCAGGTCGGAGTCGAGGTTGACCATCTCGGGTTCGACCCAGAGCCCGAACTCCATGCCGAGTTCGCGGACGCGGTCGGCCAGCGGGTTGAGCCCCTCGGGCCAGGTGTCCTTCGCGACGTGCCAGTCGCCGAGCCCGGCGGTGTCGTTCCCGCGGCCGTGGAACCAGCCGTCGTCCAGGACGAACCGTTCCACGCCGATCTCGGCGGCGCGTTCTGCCAGGGTGAGGAGGTGGTCGGGCCGCTGGTCGAAGTAGACGGCCTCCCAGGTGTTCAGCACGACCGGGCGGGGCGTGCGCGGGTGGCCGGGCCGGGCGCGCAGCCACCGGTGCAGGCGGTCGCTCACACCGTCGAGGCCGCGGTCGGAGTAGGCGAAGTAGGCCCACGGGGACTCGTACGACTCCCCCGGGGCCAGCCGTACCTCGCCGGGGCCGAGCAGTTCGCCCGCGCCGATGACCGACCAGCCCTCGGGAAGCCGCTCGGCGTGGTGCTGGTGGTTGCCGCTCCAGCCGAGGTGCACCGCCCACACCTCCCCGTGCCGGAAGCCGAAGCCGGGGGTGCCGGCGACCAGCAGGCCGGTGGCGCTGTGCCCGGTGCGTCCCCGGCGCAGCTCCAGGGAGCGGATGCCCTGGTGGAAGGGGGAACGCTGGGGGTGGCGCTCGCGGCCCCAGCGTCCGGTCCAGTCCATCAGCTCGCCCGCGTGGTCGGGCACCGGCAGCAGTGACAGCGGCGCGGCCAGGGTCCACGGGGTGGTGCCGAGGTTGGTCAGGGTGTGCCGCAGCCGCACCACCCCTTGGGGCTCAAGGTGCAGCTCGGTCACCGTGCCGACGCCCGCCTCCGCGTCCTCGGCTCGGACGAGCACCCGGCCCGCGAGAGCCTCCGCCTCGATGTCCGTCGTACGCAACCGCAGGTGGGGCAGTCGGCCCTCGCCATGTCCAGCGACGCCGGGCCGTCCCTGCCAGCCCTCGTGCTCGCCGGGCAGCAGCGACAGCACGGGCGGGCTCGGCGGGGAGGCGCCGAGCCGGGCAGGGGCCCAGGCGCCGGTCAGCGCGTCGAGTGACACGCCGTCCAGCGGGCCCAGGGCCGGGCCCCAGTGCAGGACGCTGGGTAACCCGGGGCCGTCGAGGCTCAGCACGAGCGCCGTGCCGTCGGCGCTCAGGATCAGCGGCTCAGGCATGCGCGCCGCCCTGACCTGCCGGTGGGGCCTGTTCGCCGGAGGGCGGGCGGGCGTCCGCCGGGTCGATGAGGGCGATCCGCCGGCGTACGTCGTCGAAGTGCGCGCGCATCTCGGCCGCCGCCAGCTCTGCGTCCCCCTCGCGCAGGGCCCGCACGATCGCCAGGTGGATGGGCGCCAGGCGGCGCGTCCCCGGCGCCTTGAGAGCCTCGCCCAGCCGGGCGAACAGCTCCCAGAACGTCTCTATAACCTGGTCGACCAGCGTGTTGCCGAGCGCCCGGTAAAGCCGCAGGTGGAACTCCTTGTCCACGTCGGAGGTGGGCACCCCGGCCGTCTCCCGCTCCCCCATCACCTTGGCCAGCCGCTCGCATTCGTGCAGCTCGACGCTGGCCGGGAGCTTGGCGACGAACGCCATCAGCCCCACCTCCATGGCCTCGCGCGCCACCAGGATCTCGCCGAAGCGGGCGCCGGTGTCGGCCAGCCCGTACGGCAACTGCTCGATGATGGGACGGAAGGAGAAGGCGGAGACGAACAGCCCGTTGCCGTGCCGTGCCTCGATCACCCCGAGCGTCTGCAGGCTCCTGGTGGCCTCCCGCAGCGAGAGCCTGCTGACGCCCAGCTCACTGGCCAGGGCCGCCTCCGGCGGCAGCCGATCGCCCGGACGCAACCTGTGCGTCTGGATGTACTCCTTGAGGCGGGCCTGCGCCTCGCGGTAGATGGGCGACTTGGTCAACTCGCCGTCCCCGTCCGCTCCGCCACGATCGGCCGCAGGTCCTCAGCCAGGCGGTCGATCTGCGCCATCGCGTCGGCGGGCAGCGAGTCCCACGGCGAGCGGCACCGCCCGGTGCGGGGCCCGAACCGGGAGACCAGCTCCTTGACCGTGGCGAGCGAGCCGAGCCGGTCGGCCAGCTCGGCCACGTCCCGGAAGGGACGGTGCAGGCGGGCGGCCTCGTCCAGGCGTCCCTCCGTGGCGGCGGCGAAGACCTGCCGGGCGCGGGGGGCGAGGAAGTTGTACAGGCTGCCGATGACGGACCGCGCGCCCAGCGCCAGCGCCGCCGGGAGCAGCTCGTCCTTGCCCCAGAAGACGCGCACGCCGGGCGCGACCTCCTGGGTCCTGGCGAACTCCAGCAGGTCGCCGTCGGTGAACTTCACGGCGGCCAGCGTCGGGACGTGCTTGACGCCCTCGGCGACCACCGCGGACACCGGCAGGTCCAGGCCCGTCATGCCGGGAATGTGGTAGTAGCAGAGCGGCACGCCGGGCGCCGCCTCCGCGATTTTGGCCAGGTGCGCCACCACCGCCTCCACCTTGGCGGAGGTGCCGTAGTAGGGGGCCACCGCGGCGATCATGTCGGCCCCGAGGCTCGCCGCCTGAGCGGCGAGTTCGCACGCCTGCCCCAGGGCGGTGTGCCCGACATGCACAGCGAGCCCCAGCCCGGACGGACGGTGCTCGGCCCACGCCGCGGCCAGCTCCAACCGCTCAGCGGTGGACAGGGCGGGGAACTCCCCCGTCGTCCCGCCGACGAAGACGCCGTTCACCCCCTCCCCGAGCAGGTGGGCGGCCTGCTCGCCGACGGCCTCCAGGCGAAGCTCGCCTTCGGGGCCGAACGGCGTGTTGACGGCCGCCCAGATCTCGAGGCCGGTGCCTCCGGGAACAACGTGCATCAAGTAACCCTTCTCTCTTGGGAGCTAGCTCTTGCTGGCCCCGGCCGTCAGACCTCCGACGACGAAGCGCTGCAGGAAGAGGAACGCCAGGAAGATCGGCAAAGCGACCACGGCGGAGACCGCCATGACGTCGTTCCAGCGCGTGCCGAACGCGTTGGTCAGCCCCGCGAGGACCACACTGATCGGCTGCATCTCGTCTTTGGTGGCCAGCGCGAGCGCGAAGACGAACTCGCCCCAGGCGCCGAGGAAGCTCACCACGGCGACGGTGACGATGCCCGGCACGGACACCGGCAGCGCGATGCGGACGAACGCCCGCCACTGGTTGCAGCCGTCGACCCGGGCCGCCTCGACGACCTCGCCGGGCACCGCCAGGAAGTACGGCCGCAGCACGGTCACGGCCAGAGGCAGCGCCAGGGAGCAGTTGGCCACGACCAGTCCCGCGTAGGTGTTGACGAGTCCCAGATTACTGAAGATCACGAACATCGGCAGCGCCACGTTGATCGCCGGGATCATCTGGACCACGAGGAACAGCAGGAGGAAGGCGTTGACGAAGCGCAGCCGGAACCGCGCCAGCCCGTACGCCGCGGGAAGGGCCAGCGCGAGCGTCAGCACCGTCGTGGCCGCCCCGACCACGGTGCTGTTGCCCAGGCCGCGCAGCACGGCCGAGTTGTTCAGCACGCTGTCGGCGTACGCGCCGAACGTGACCGGCGAGGGCACCAGGTCGGGCGGGCTGGCGAAGATGTCGCCGGGCAGCTTGAGCGAGGTCGCGACCATCCAGTAGACGGGCACGATGTACAGGGCGGCCAGGAGTATGCCGATCGACGTGCTCAGCCAGGCGCGGAGGGAGGTCACGACAGCTCCTCCTTCCTCAGCGAGCGGAAGTAGAACACGCTCAGCAGCAGCGGGATCAACAGCATGACAGTCGTCTCGGCGGCCCCGGTGCCGAACCTGAAGAACTGGAAAGCCTCCAGATAGGCGTGAATGGGCAGGATCGTGGTGGCGCCGCCGGGACCACCGCGGGTCATCAGGTAGATGGTGTCGAAGGTCTTGAACACGGTCACGAACAGCAGCATCAGCACCGTCATGCTGACCGGCCGCAGGAGCGGCACGGTGATGCGGGTGAAGCGCTGCCAGGTGTTCGCGCCGTCGATGCGGGCGGCCTCGTACAGGCTGTCGGGGATGTTCTGCAGGCCCGCCAGCAGCAGGATCATCGCGAACGGGGCCATGGTCCACGTGGTGGCAAGGACCACCGCGACGAGCGCCGTGGTCGGCTCGACCAGCCAGAACACGTCACGTTCGAGCAGGCCGAGCGCGCCCAGCGCCGTGTTGACCAGGCCGTAGGTGCCGTCGAGCATCCACCGCCAGATGTTGGCGCTGACGACGCTCGGCAGCACCCAGGCCACCAGCAGCACCGAGCGCATCAGGTTGCGGCCGGGGAATCGGCGGTTCAGGAACACCGCCATCGCCAGGCCGCCGCCGAACGACAGCGCGACGCAGAGCACCGTGTAGATCACCGAGATCGCGAGCGCGCGGCCGAACTCCGGCCGGGCGAACCTGCTCAGGTAGTTGTCGAACCCCACGAAGTCGCCGCCACCGGCGACGATCTCGCGTACGCCCACGTCACGGAAGCTGACCCCGATGTTGTAGACGAGCGGGTACAGCACCGTGACGGTGACGAACACCACCGCGGGCAGCACGAAGAGATAGGTCGAGATCGGCACCTGCCGCCGCGGGCGCGGGGTTCCCCCCGCGGCCGCGGCGGAGCGCTTACCGAGCAGCAGAGCCACTGCCTCTCCTCACCTGGGCCTTCAGCCGGCCAGCGCTTGGTCGATCTTCTGCTGAGCCTGGGTGAGGGCGTCGCCCACGTTCGCCGAGCCGCTGATCGCGGCCTGCAGCGCGCCCTGGAGGTGGGTGAACACCTCGCTGGCGGAGGCCGCCAGCGGGCCCTCGGGCACCCAGGCCGACTTGAGCTGCTCCTGGAACACGGCGCGCGCCTCGTCCTCGCCGGGGGGCACGTCGCTGCGGGCGGGCAGCTTGTTCCGGTCGGGGAGGTATTCGGCAAGCACCTCCGGACGCTGCATCCACGTCATCAGGTCCCAGGCCGCATCGGGGTTCTTGCTGCCGGAGGTGATGGTCAGGTTCTCCGCGCCGAGCAGGGTGGGGTTCTGCGCGTCCTTGGGCAGCAGCGCGACCTTCCACTTCAGGTCGGGCTTCTCGGTACGGAGGGTGCTGACGTACGTGGCCGAGTTGATCATCATGGCGGTCCGCTCGTTGGCGAACTGGTTCTTGACGTCCTCCTCGTTCCAGCCCAGGATCCCCTTGGACATGGCTCCGGAGTCCACCATCTCCTTGAACTGGGTGAGCGCCTTGGTCGCCTGCGGCGTGTTCACCTTGGCGACGTCGCCGCCCGCGGCCAGGATGCGGATGATCAGGCCGGTGGCTCCCTCGTCGCCCTCGATGCCGCTCACCGCGAGGCCCTGGCGTTCGCCGGTGGCCAGCTTCTTCGCGGTCGCCGCCACCTCGTCCCAGGTCTTCGGCGGCTCCACGCCGGCCTCGTCGAGCAGGTCGGTGTTGTAGTAGAGCGCGTACGCGTCGGCGAGGTGCGGCAGGCCGTAGGTCTTGCCGCCGACCTGGGTGGTCTGCCAGCTCGCCGGGAAGAAGCCGTCCTTCTTGCCCCAGGCGGCGACCTTGTCGTCGAGTTCCTGGATGATTCCCGCCTCCACCATCGCCTGGGTGTGGAAGGCGTTGATGAGCGCGATGTCGGGCAGTTCGCCGCCGGCGGCGGACTGCAGCAGCGTGCGGGTGAAGTCGCCGAACGGGATGTGCCGCGGCTGGACGTCGACGCCCGGGTGCTCGCGCTCGTACCGCTCCACGAGTCGCACTAACGCCCCTCCGGTCGCGCTGTCCGGCGGGCCGTAGTAGTGCCACAGGGTCAGCGTCTTCTCGCCACCGCTGTCTCCGGCGGAGTCGGTCCCGCCGCCTCCCCCGCATCCCGTCGCCAGCACACCCGCCATGAGCAGCGCCGCGACGCGGCGAAGCGAAACCCCACCAAGTCTCATGAGGCCCTCCTGTTTCGTGGATCAGCAGGACCGGAACATAGATTAGATATCTGACCTCTGTCAATGAGATGTTTCGCGTTCGTTACGGACCACCCACCTCCGATGACAGGGACGGTTAACCGCGAGGACCGAATCCGGAGGGCCGCGCAGACCCGTTGGGGCTACGCGGCCTCCCCAGCTAGAAAGGGCTTTCCCAAGGCTCGGCGGGTCTCAGTGGCCGACGCTCTGGTAGTGGTCGAGCTGGCTTCGCCAGACCCGGTACGCCAGCGCGACGAGCACCACCCCCAGCAGCGGCGCGGCCGGCGCCCACGGGCTGTCGAGCTTGCCGAGCACGACGCTCGCGGGCACGTACGCCACGAAGGCGACCGGCACCACGAACGTGAGCACCCACTCGACCGCGCCACCGAAGATCTTCATCGGGTACGAGCCGAACTTGCTGAAGACGTCGTCGACGAAGACCCGCAGCGCGAAGGTGTCGATCATGCGCAGCGACAGGGAGCAGAGCGCGAGGAAGAAGGCGGCCTCGATGAGGGCGCCGCCGACGATCGCGATCAGGCAGAACGCGATCAACCAGGCGCTCCACGGGACCTGCGCGCTCTGACTAGCCACGGCGAGCAGCGTCAGGCCCACGAGCAGGTCGCCGAACTGGGCGATGCCCATCCGGTTGCCCATGAGTTGGACGAGGGGGTTGAGCGGGCGCAGCAGGAACCGGTCGAACTCCCCGCCGAGGACCAGCCACTGGATGTCGTTCATGCTCATCAGGGGGATCATGGCCAGGGCGTGGGCGGTCAGGCGCAGGCCGTACAGGAAGGCGATCTCCGCCAGGCCCCAGCCCGCCAGCGACGGGAAGGTGTGCATCACCACCCAGATGAAGGCGAACCCGGTGCCCTGCCAGATCGCCCCGCTGAGGATGCCGATCACGGTGTTCATGCGGTACTGCATGGCGCCGCGGGCGGAGGCGCGCTGGAGCAGGACGTACAGCCGCAGGGCGCGCAGGATCTCAGCCACCCTGGATCACCACCCTGCGGTGGGCCCGTGACCAGGTCAGCGCGAGCAGGCCCCAGAGCCCCGCGACCCAGGCGAGTTCGACCAGGACAGGGCCCGTGACGTCCGGGATGTGACCGACGTAGACCGCCGCGGGCACGTAGCCCAGGTACTTGAAGGGCAGGGCCTCGGCGAGCGCGCCCAGGAAGCCGGGGAAGAAGGCGAGCGGCACCATCGTCCCGGCGAAGAACTGGCTGACGAGCCGGTAGAGCAGCGAGATCGCCCCGATCTCCATCGTCCAGAAGCCGATCAGGCTGATCAGCAGCGCCAGCTGCACCGCGATCACGTAGCCGAGCACCAGCGTGACCACGTAGCCCAGGCCGTTGACCGGCGTGGTGATCGAGCCGACCAGCAGCACCACCGGGACGACCGGGGCGAGCAGCAGCAGGCCGCCCACGGTGTTCCCGACCTGGAAGGCGGCCATCTGCCTCAGGTAGCCGACCGGCCTGGCCAGGTCGAAGAAGACCATGCCGGTACGGATGCGATGGTGGACGGTCCGGGAGACGAGGGTCTGGGTGGCGAAGCCCTGGAGGTTGGCCAGGGTCAGGTAGGCCAGCAGCGCCTCCAGTGTGAGCCCGGCGGCGGAGGGGCGTGAGCCGTACACCGAGGTCCAGATCATGCGCAGCAGGAACACCTGGGCGACCAGCGTCACGCAGGTCATCACGATGTTGCTGCGGTAGGCCAGGGCGAGGCGGAAACCGATGCGCGTCATCGGGTGTAGATCCCCTTGATCACGCTCTCCAGGTCGGGTTCCTCGACCGACAGGTCGCGGATGGTGTGCTCGGCGGCGATCGAGGCGATCACACCCGGCAGGTCGTCGTGGATCTCGAAGACGTGGCGGCCCTCGGCGTCCCGCGACACCCCGCGCACCTCCTCCGGCGCGGACTCCAGCAGCACCACCAGCCGCCTGGGCTGGTTCACCAGCGCGCCGATGGCGCCGTCGAAGAGCACCCGGCCGTGGTCGATGAGGATGATCCGCTCGCACAACGCCTCGACGTCGGCCAGATCGTGCGTGGTGAGGATGACGGTGGTGCGGCCGGCGCGGTTGGTCTCCACGATGAACTCGCGCACGGCCTCCTTGGCCAGCACGTCCAGCCCGACGGTGGGCTCGTCGAGGTAGAGGAGCGGTGGGTCGTACAGCATGGCCGCGGCCAGGTCGCCCCGCATCCGCTGGCCCAGGCTGAGCTGCCGGACCGGGGTGTCGAGGAACTCGTCGAGCCCGAGCACGTCGCGCAGCCTCTTCATGGACGCCTCGAAGCGCGGCGCGGGAACGTCGTAGAGCGAGCCCACCAGCCGGAACGACTCGATCAGCGGCAGGTCCCACCACAACTGGCTGCGCTGGCCGAAGACCACGCCGACGTTGCGCGCGTTGGCCGAGCGATCGCGCCACGGCACCAGGCCGTTGACCCGCACGGTGCCGCTCGTGGGGGTGAGGATGCCGGTGAGGATCTTGATGGTGGTGGACTTGCCCGCGCCGTTCGGGCCGAGGTAGCCGATGACCTCACCCTCGTCGATCTCGAAGCTGACGTCGTCGACGGCGGTCTTGTCGTCGTACTGGCGGGTGACCAGCGTGCGTAACGCCCCGAAAGGTCCGGAGAAAGTGCGTGGCCGGCGAAAGACTTTGGTTAACCCCTCGACTTCGATCATGGAAGAATTCTTTCTACGGAACACGCCTCCTGCAAGTTGTTTTCATTACCAGCGGACTTTTCCGAGCTTTCTGGCCGGCGATTTCGGCGGACAATCGGATAAATGGCAGGACGCTTTCTGAGATGTGGTGGAGCCCGAACTCCACCGCCGCCGCCCGGCCAGAGCGGGCTCCGCACCACCCACGCACGGAGACGCCCGACACTTAGCTCTTGCGCTAACCATCGGGGGTCCAGTATTACTTAGCCCCATGGCACAGTATTCGGCACAACTGGACGGCGTGTTCATCGCGCTCGCCGACCCGACCAGGCGGGCCGTCGTACGACGCCTCGGCCGCGGGCCGACGAGCGTCGGCGAGCTCGCCCGGGACTTCCCGATGACCCTCCCCTCGTTCATGAAACACGTGCGGACGCTCGAGTCGAACGGGCTCATCCACACGGCCAAGTCCGGCCGGGTACGCACGTGCGTGCTCAACCGCGAGCGGCTCGCCCTCGTCGACGACTGGCTCGCGGAGCAGCGCCGGATCTGGGAGGAGCGCACCGACCGCCTCGAACAGTTCGTCACCGACCCGTTCGTCACCGACCAGAAGGAGGACCAGCGGTGAACCCCGACCTCGACCTCAGCCTGGAACGGATCATCCGCGCCCCGCGCGCGACCGTGTGGCGCGCCTGGACCGACCCCGCCCGGCTTGCGCGATGGTGGGTCCCGGCTCCGTCGCGCTGCCTGGTGGACCGGCTGGACCCACGGCCCGGCGGGGCGTTCGTGACGCGGCTGAGTGACGACGGGGCCGAGTTCGTCCCGCACCTGGACGCGTGCTTCCTCGCCGTCGACGAGCTGCGGCGCATCGTGTTCACCAACGCGATCGACAGCACCTGGCGGCCCGCGCATCCCGCCCCCGTCGCGATGACCGCCACGATCACGCTGGACGACCACCCCGACGGCACCGACTACCGGATGCTCGTCCGGCACCGCGACCCGGAGGCCCGCGCCCTTCACGAGAAGCTCGGCTTCGCCGACGGCTGGGGTACGGTCGCCGCCCAGTTGGCCGCCTTCGCCGAGGGCGGAGACCCGCGATGAGGCTCACCCTGACCGAGTTCGTCACGCTCGACGGAGTCAGCCAGGGCCCCGGCTCGCCGGACGAGGACACCGGCGACGGCTTCACCCGCGGCGGCTGGCTCGTGCCCCACATCGACGGGACGTTCCTCCAGCGCGCCTCCGACTGGCTCGACCTCGCCGACGGCCTGCTGCTCGGCCGGCGCACCTACGAGGCGTTCGCCCGCGACTGGCCGAAGATCACCGATCCGGCCGACCCGTTCACCGAGCGGATGAACGCGCTGCCGAAGTACGTCGTGTCCAGCACTCTCACCGAGGGCGCCTGGCACCCCACGACCGTGCTCAGCGGGAACCCCGTCCGGACGGTGGCCGAGCTCAAGGAGCGACCGGGACGGGAACTCCAGATCCACGGCAGCGCCCGACTGGGCGACACACTGCTGGCGGCGGGCCTGGTCGACACGGTCCGGCTCGTGGTCGCGCCCACGGTGCTCAGGACCGGCAGGCGTCTTCTGGGCGTGCCGGGCGCCGCGTCCGGTCTCCGCCTGGTTCGCCACGAGGCGACGCCGAACGGTCTGCTGCTCCTCGAATACGAGACCACGGGCCCGGCGACCCAAGGCGTGTACGAGGGCGTCACCGCCTTCGCATAAGGGCCGGTCCCAGGCCGCGGACAAGCCGCAGCCCAGGACCGCCACGGTACGGTGCCGCAGGTCTTGGTCAGAGGATGACGCGACCGGTCCACGACGGGGCGGCGGCCTTGTAGATCTGGAACGCCCCGCCGTCGAAGTACGGCGAGAAGCTCGTGTCGTAGCGCTGGTCGCCGTCGGTGTCGGCGACGCTGACGGTGATGCCGTTCAGGTAGCCCAGGCCGTCGGTGTAGTGCGAGACCCAGGACGAGCCGAGCGCGCCTTCACCGGTGAACGGGGAGTCGACGGTGACGAACCCCTCGGCCTTCAGACTCGGGACCGCCGCGGACGAGGTGCGGCCCCGGGACGATTCGAGGCTCTCCCCCGAGTACGGCCGCTTACCGTCGAGGTGCGCACCGGCCGGGTAGCCGAAGACGACGACCGGCTCACCCAGCGGCTGGTTCCAGGCCAGGCCCAGCCCGCCGACGCGGTCGCCGAGCCTGCCCGAGTCGGCCAGTCCGCCCTCGGGGGTGGGGACGACTTGCCGAGCCCGGCGTTCGTCGCGAGGTCGAGAGCGCAGTGCCCGGCGGTGGCCACCAGGTTGCGGTACTGCGACTGCATCGCCGTGCCCGTGCACCACTGCGGCCGCCCGTCGGCGGTGACGAAGTAGACCTTGCCCGAGGTGGTGAGCGTCTTGCCGCCCGAGTTGCCCGGCACAGGCACGACGGAGCCCGGCTTGGTGTCGGCCGGAATGCCGGTGCCCGGCAGGATCTCGCCCGTGATCACGGTCTGGACGTCGTAAGGAGTGGCATTCCGCAGGTTGGCGCCGCCGTCTCCGAGCCAGCCGCGACCTCCTGAGCGGCGGCCGCCGTGGCCGCCAGCGGTTCGACCGCCACGTCGGCAGCCGAGGCAGGCGCGGACCCGAAACCCGAGGTCAGTGCTGCGATGGCGAACACCCCTAAATGCGCTTCATTTCGCCTTTCCGTGTCTTCTCGGAAATGCGACCAGGTGATCGGCAGCGCAGGGAGCGCACGCCGAACACCATGATCACGCTACCCGCGGACCTTACCGCATTGCGAACCTGTGTTCGAAGAAGGCCGCGAGGAAGTCAGGCGCGCTTACGAGGCCGTCACCGGTAGGAGTCGACGAGCCGGGCGAGATGCCTGCCGGCGATCACCAATGGCGCCTCGCTCTGGGACACCTGCGCCGACAGCTCCGCGCCCTCCAGCAGGTTGATCACGCTGTGCGCGAGGTCGTGGGCCACGTCGGGGGCGAAGCCGGAGCGCGTGAGCTTGTCGCGGACCAGCGCGCGCCAGTTCTCGTAGGCCGCCTCCGCGGCCTGCTGGATCTCGGGCTCACGGCCCGCGCTCTCCAGCGCCGTGGTGGTGACGGGGCAGCCGTCCAGCCAGCCGGACTCGCGCAGCCCGGTCGCCAGGTCGCGGGTGCAGGCGAGCATCGCCGCGGCCGGGTCGTCCTCCTGGTCGAACACCGTACGCAGGAAGTCGGCGAACTCCCTGTCGCCGTGGCGGACCGCCTCGATCGCCAGCTCCCGCTTCCCGCCGGGGAAGAAGTGGTAGACCGAGCCGAGCGTGGCCCGGGCCTCCAGGGAGATCTGCTTGAGGCCGGTCGCCTCATAGCCCTGCCGCTGCATCAGGCGTGAGGTCGTCCGGACGATCCGCTCCCTGGTGCCGATCTCGTGCTGGGTTCGCATGGTCTCATCGTACTAGGTAGATCGTTCGTTCTAGTGGTGTGCTATCGTCGCTCTCTCGATAGAGCGTTCGTTCTAGTGATGAGGAGAGCGAGAATGCAGTCCGTGACCGTGATCGGGTTGGGCCCCATGGGGCAGGCCATGGTCGGCGCCTACCTCGACGCCGGCTACCAGGTCACCGTGTGGAACCGCACCCCTGCCAGGGCGGACGAGCTGGTGGCGCGGGGTGCGAAGAGGGCGGAGTCCGTCGAGGAGGCGCTCACCGCCAACGAGTTGGTGGTGCTGAGCCTGACCGACTACGACGCGATGGACGCCATCTTGGCGCAGGCCCCACCGGCCGCCCTGAAGGGACGTACGCTGGCCAACCTCACCTCCGACAACCCCGACAGGTCGCGCCGGGCGGCGGCGTGGCTGGCCGAGCGCGGAGCCGTACAGGTCACCGGCGGTGTGCTGGTGCCGCCACCGGGCATCGGCAAGCCGGGCTCCATGACCTACTACAGCGGGCCCGAGGACGCGGTCGAGGCACACCGGCCCGCCCTTGAGGTGCTGACCGGGATCGAATATCTCGGCGAGGACCACGGGCTGGCGGCGCTGTACTACCAGATCGGCATCGACATGTTCTGGACCGCGCTGACCGGCTATCTGCACGGTCAGGCGGTGGCGGAGGCCAACGGCATCTCGGCCGAGGACTTCCTGCCGCACGCGGTGCGGACCCTGGAGCTGCGGTATTTCCTGGAGTTCTACGCGCCCCGCATCACCGCGGGCAACCACGAGGGAGACGTCGACCGCGTCAGCATGGGCGTGGCGAGCCTGGAGCACGTGGTGCACACCACGCGGGCGGCCGGGGTGGACGACTCGCTTCCGTCCGCCGTCTTGGAGATCTTCCGCCGGGGCGCCACCGACGGCCACGCCCAGGACAGCCTCACGAGCCTGATCGGCGTGCTGAAGAACCGCTGAGGAGCCGCCGGGGCGACGTGGTAAGGGGCGACGTGGCCAAGGGGTGGCGTCCTTCGCGGAAATCGTGGCCCGAGAGCAGGAGGACCGGCCGGGGAGTGTGACGTCCCGGCCGGTCCCTTGCCCGGCGACCGCGCGGCCCGGTGATGACTACGAGGTCCGCAGGTCGTACGAGGCCGTGGCCCTGACCGAGGACGAGTTGTGCACGCACGCCGACACCACCACGACGTCCGGCGGCACCGTGACGGCCTGGTCGACGGCCGTACCGGTCACGTCGAGAATCGTGTGGTGCCGGTCGTTCCCGTCGACCCCGGTGATCCGGAACTGGACCGGCACGTCGGAGTTCGCCACGAACCGCACGGCGCCGGAGACGAGCCCGCCGCAGAAGCTTCCGCCGCTCTCATGCGGCGTGAGCACCGCCGTGAGCGGCGCGGCACCGGCCTGGCCCGCCGGATCCTTCGTCTGCATGTTGAACGAGACGACCATCCTGAACTGGTCGGTACGCGGATTCGTCACGCACATCCGGTAGAAGTGGAAACCGGGGGTCGGATGCGTGATGGTGGGATGGTCGGGGATCTCGGCCGTGACCCGCCGGAAGATCTCCGTTTCCTGGCCGCCGGCGGTGGCGGCGGCCCGCACCGTCCACACCGCGGGCCCGTTGTTGTTGGTCGCGTGAATGACCACTCCGGTGCCCGATCCCGTCTGACCCGTGCAGACGGTGCTGCCCGGGGCGATCCAGCCCGCTTCGGCCTGCGCCGGCACGGCCGTCAGCGCCGCGCCGAAGAGCCCGGCCACCAGGGCCAGGACGAGAACCGTGACGCCTCTTCTCAGACTTCTCACCTGCTGCTCCTCCGTCCATTCGAGAGGGTCCGGCTACAGCGTGATGGGCGGGACGGAGACCCGATAGATGAATGCCGCTCATCCAATTGATCGGAACCTGGACCAGGACTGATCACGTGCGGGAGCGGGCATTGACGAAGCGTTCGCAGGAAGCACTTTCCTTGCACGGAAAGTACATGAGAAGGCCCTCACGTCGATCTCACGTTGACCTCACCGCCGGTCGAAATCCTGCCTTTAACGCAGAAAGCGACACCGACGGAGGATACGAGATGCGCAAGATCGGATTGGCTCTGGCCGGGACCGTCCTCGGGGTCGGCATGGGGGCAGCGATGCTCGCCACCCCGGCCCTCGCCGAGGAACGCACCTGTAACGGCACCATCGGCGCGGTGACCCTGGACAACGTACGCGTGCCGCAGGGCGGGAAGTGCACGCTCAACGGCACGCGGGTCAAGGGCACCGTGAAGGTCGAGCGAAACGCTACCCTGCTCGCCCGCGGCGTGCGCGTGGTCGGCAATGTCCAGGCGGAGGGGGCGAGCAGCGTGTCCGTCGTCGCCTCCTCGGTGATCGGCGGCAGCGTCCAGGTGAAGCAGGGCGGTGCGGCCACGGTCGAGTCGTCACACATCAAGGCCGACATCCAGTACGACGCCAATGGCCGGCACCTGAAGGCCAACGACAACCGGGTCGGCGGCAGCATCCAGGTCGTCGGCAACCGCAACGGCGCGGAGATCCGGCGCAACCGGGTCGACGGCAACCTCCAGTGCAAGGAAAACCGCCCGGCGCCCACCGGCAGCGCCAACGTCGTCGACGGCAACAAGGAAGACCAGTGCCGAGGCTTCTAGCCACCACCTGACCGGCCATGACCTCGGTGGGCCCCGTTGTGACGCGGCGCCCACCGACTCCAGGCTTCGGTCGGCTCGCACAGACGGTCAGGTCGTTCGGGGCGGGCAGCGGCGCGGGCGCGGTCTTGGCCGGAGGTTCACACGGGGTCAACGCGGTGTTTGTTGCCGCCCCTGCGGATGCCTGCTTACGGTGCACGCGACATGAAGATCGCGGTGCGGGGTGTCGTGGCGAGGCTCGGACTGCTGGTGTCCGCACTGTCCGTGTGCTCACTGTCCATGGTGGCCACGGCCGCGTTGCCGGTGTCCGTGGCCGCCGGCGCGACGTCGGGGCCGACGTCGGAGCCGGGGTCCGTGGCTCCGGGGCGCGGCGACGGGCCGGGGCCGACGTTCCTCACGCGCTTCGTGGCGCGGGATCCGGGCGTGCCGGTCGCGGTGGCCGGGACGGTGGTGCTGCGGGCCGACGAATGCGCCTCGCGGCTGGTGGTCGCGCGGGAGGGAGCGGGCACCGTCCGCGAGGTCGTACCGCCCGAGCTGGCGTGCGACGAAGGGTACATGCGCTACGAACTCGACACGGCGGCGCTCGAAGCGAACGTCCCGCACACCGCGGAGATCCACGACGCCACGGGCGAGGTGACGGACCGAATCGCCTTCACCCCGGTGGCCCGCGTGCGCGGCGTCGTTCCCGCGCTGCCGAAAGGCGTCTACGTCACCAACGGCTGGGCCGACGCCCCGGTCGCGGCGGGCCTGCGGTACATCGAGGAGGTCAGGGGCGCGGTGCCCGTGTGGGTGCAGGGCATCGCGGTGATCGTGGCCTGGCGCACCCTGCAGCCCGACCCGTCACTGCCGTTGGACACCGCGCGCATCGACGAGGCCCTCGACTACGCCGAGCGGCAGCGTCTCCTGCGCGGCGGGCTGCCGCTGCCGACGATCTTCATCGTCAAGGCCGGCGACTACGCCACCCCGACCTGGTACTACCAGCGCCTCGGCCGGCCCGCCTACCACTTCCCCGGCGGAGAGGGGGTCGGCACGCTGCCGTGGGACTACGTGATGGGCGACCTGTTCGCGGCCGTGACGTCCCAGATCGCCGCCAGGTACGACGGCCGGGCGGAATATCCCGACTTCGCCGGCATCTACCTCTCGGGAGCGGGCACCCCGCACTACCCCGAGATGTGGAGCAGCAGGCCCACCAGGTGCGGCGTGTGGAACGCCGACGTCGGCGTACTCGGCCGGATCGACTACGCCGACTTCACCTGGGACCCGCCCGGCTGCCCCGTGCAGCCTGCCCTCCCCGACCCGCTCAAACAGGCCGAGGCGTACGTCTCGACCACCCGGCTCATGGCGTCGCAGTTCACCCGGACCACGTTGATCGCCATGCTCGACGTCACCCCGCCGGCCGAAGGCAGGAACCGCACGACGACCGCCATGGAACACATCCTCGACCAGGGATTCGACACCGTCTTCGGCGACGCCGCCGACCGCTACACGGTGGGCGTGACGAACCCCGGCCGGCACACCTTCGACCCGAACAACCACAACTTCCGCGAGAAGGACTGGCACAAGTACCGCGTCCTCGCCGCGTACGCCGAGCGGCACCCGGTCTTCCGCCTGATGGAGCTGGGCCCGACCCAGTTCGGCCCGCCGCCCGTCGAGGGCAGCGGCACGCCGGGCTGGTACCTCCCGACCGCCGACCCCGCCGCCGACCGCTACGCGATGCGGGAGGTGGTCCGCTACTGCGCCGGTCCGGCGGAGGACGACCCCAACCGCTACGAGCGCTACGTCGACGCCGACGCGGACGGCGCCGACGACTTCGACGTGGCGTGCGACGGAATGATCATCCATCGCACGAATCTCGACGCCGCCTACCGGGTCCACCAGTGGGTGTTCGACCGCTGCACGGTCTGGCAGGCCGCCTGGGACGTCTGGACCGACTCCACACCACCCGTGCCGACCACCGGCGACTACTGCGAGGAGCCCGCGCCGGCCCGTCCCCCGGCCCGCTGACCTCCGCCCGCCCCACGACGCCCGCCCCAGGACGCCCACCTCCGGACGCCCGCCTCCGGACGCCCACCTCAGGACGGGCGGCGCAGGACGACGTAGCCGTGCTGGTCGAAGATCACCTGGTAGCCGGCGCGTTTCAGCTCCTCGACCCGTTCCCGCTGGCGTGCCACCGAGGGCCAGGGGAAGGCGAGCCGCCCGGTGTCCGCCACCACCCAGGGCGCGTTCTGCTTCCCGTCCTCCCACAGCAGCACCGTGGTCCGCGACGAGAGGTGGGGGCCGAGGCTGTTGGCGGCCTCGACGGTGACGCCGTCCGGCACGCGTCCGACCGCCTGCGCGGCGGCGACGGTGTCCGGCCCGGCGCGGTAGAAGCCGGGTCTGGCCAACTGCCCCATGGGGTGCTGCGGGGCGAGCGTGAGCGCGACGGCGCAGACGCAGGCGGCCCAGGTCAGGCCGATCCCCGCCCGGCCGAACCGGCGCGCGAGCCGGGCCGCGCCGTCCACTCCCGCGCAGAGCACGATGGCGACGGTGAAGGTGTCGTAGTGGTAGTTCGTCCCCCACCAGTTCGCGTTGTCGGAGAGCATGCGTTCGAGCAGGTGCGGCAGCGCCACCAGGAGGAGCGGGGAGCAGAGGCAGGCGAACAGCGCCGTCCAGAGGACGAGCAGGAGGGTGTCGGCCTTGACGGCGGGGGTGACCAGGTACTGCAGGGTGTCCAGCGGGTTCCCGGCCATCGCCGCCAGCGCTCCGGGGACGTCCCTGCCGAAGTGGTCATAGGCCCAATACGTCTCGGGATCGCCGCCCACGGCCGGGATCAGCACCGCGCGCACCAGGAGCACCCACCCGAGGCCGGCCGCGAAGTAGGCGGCGCCGCGCGAACGGTCCCCCCGTAAGGCGGCGAAGACGCCGAAGGCCGCGACCGTGAGCCCCATGTCCTCCTTGACCAGCAGCAGGGCCCCGGCGGCAAGGGCGGCCGTGGCGTGCCGGCCCGCGTCGTACCGCTCGATCAGGAGCGCCGTCAGCAGGGGGACGAGGGCCACCTCGTGGAAGTCGAAATTCAGGGCTTGGGCGACCGGCCAGGACAGCGCGTACGCGGCGGCCGTGAGGTACGCGGGCAGGACGCCGAGCCTGCGCCGGGCGAAGAGCCAGATCGGCACGGCGGCCCCGGCCAGCAGCGCCGCCTGGGCGACGAGCAGCGTCTCGGGCCCGTCATGGATCCAGTAGAGCGGCGCGAGCAGGGCGAGGATCGGCGAGAAGTGGTCACCGAGCTGGTTCCAGTCCGCGGCCCGGCCGATGCTGACGCCCTTGAGCGCGCTCGTCGGCGCCTGGAAGCGGGCGTAGCCGCGTACCGCCTGGTCGAAGATCGTCAGGTCGACGCTGGTCGTCTGGAACAGGCGGTGCTTGGTCAGGCTGAGCAGCGCGTACGCGCTGAAGGCCAGCACCACGAGCGCACCGAGAGCCATCGCCTGCCTGGTGCGACCGGCGGTCGCCGGATCCGCGGGAGAGCCGATGGTCCGCGCGAGTGCCGCCACCCGGCTCCCGATCATGGGTGCAACTCTAGGCAGCCGATGCTGGATGCCGGGGGAACACGGCGTGAAGCTTGCGGGCACGCGCGGCGGGACCAGGTGTTCCCGGGCCGTACAGGGCGTGGTCATCCTGGGCCGCTAGGCTCCGCCCGTGATCACCTCGCAGCGCCTGTCCGCCAGGACAGCCCTGACGATCACGTACCTCTGGCTGGCGAGCAGGGTGCTCCTGCTGCTCATGGTCCTGGACGTCGTGACGCTCTTCGAGAGCGTGAACGTGGATGTCGCCGGCGTCTACCGGAACTGGTACGACGTCATGCGCACCACGGGCTCCTTACCCGTGGGCGACCCGACGTGGCAGTACCCGCCGGGCGCCGCGCTGCTCATGGTGGCTCCCGGGGTGCTGCCGTTCGGCTATCTCAGCGGCTTCATGGCCATCCTGGTGGCCTGCGACGCGCTCGTCACGGTCACGCTCGCCCACCAGCCCAGGCAGCACGGGCTGTGGGTGTGGCTGGCCGGAGTGCCACTGCTGGGCCCCGTCGTCTACGCCAGGTACGACCTCGCGGTCGCCGCCCTGGCCGTGCTGGGCCTGCTGCGGCTGCGCGGCTCGCCCGCGGGCGGAGGGCTGCTGCTCGGCGTCGCCACCGGGTTGAAGCTCTGGCCCGCGCTGGCCCTGGTCGGCGTGCCGAGCGGCGGGCAGGCGCGGCGCGCGGTGCTGGGGGCGGCGGCGGGTGCGTCGGTGACGACGCTGGTGGTGCTGGTCTTCCTCGGGCAGGGCGCGGACTTCCTCACGGCGCAGCGGGACCGCGGCGTCGAGGTGGAGTCGGTGTGGGCGCTGGGCTTCCACCTCGCCCGCTGGGCGGGCTGGCCGGGCGAGGTCAGCTCCAGCTACGGCTCCATGGAGATGATCGGGCCGTGGACCAGGGAGGTCGGCCAGTGGTCGCTGGTCGCGACGGCCCTGTGCCTGCTGTGGCTGCTGTACTGGCGGCGCCGGGTCAGGAGCTGGACCGACGCCACGCCCTATGACGCGGCGCTGGCCGCCGTGCTGCTCTTCGTCGTCACCAGCAGGGTGATCAGCCCGCAGTACCTGGTGTGGCTGGTCGGGCTGGCGGCCGTGTGCGCCACGGCCCGCGACTCCTCCCAGCGTCCCGTGGTGTCCCTCGTGCTGGCCGCGACCGCGGTGACGATGGTGGAGTTCCCGACGCTGTTCGTGGCGGTCCAGGAGAGCACCCCCCTGGGCGTGGGGGTGCTCCTCCTGCGCAACGGGCTGCTGGTGGCCGCGGCCGTGCTGTCCTGCGTACGGCTGTGGCGCAGCACTACCGGGGAGCCCATCCCCGCGGACTGACGGCCAGGCCGAGCAGGCGGGCGGCGGTGTCCCAGCGGACGAGCTTGAGCCCGGCGCCCGCGGGCTCCGGCGTGTCGGCGGAGTCCTGGACGACCAGGACGCCCTTGGGGAAGTGCCGCCCGGCGGGCACGTTGAGCACGTCCAGGCCGAGCGTGCCCTGCACGGGGTCGATGTGCGGCGCCGAGCCCACCCTGAACTGCCCCAGGTACGCGGCCCCGCCCCCCGAGCCGTAGACCGCGACGCGGCTGTTGTCCCTGCTGGAGGCCAGCAGGTAGCCGCTGCTCCCGGCGCCCTGGTAGAACGCCAGCCCGCCGAGCCCGACGAGGCGGTCGCCGCCTTCGCCCGGGTCGGTTCCCGGCACGCATCGCCCGGACGCCTCGTCGCGGGACGTGTCGGCGCCGAAGCCGCTGACGACGTCCACGAGGTGCGGCTGGTCGCCGAGGTCGGCCCGCAGGCGCAGGATCCCCACGCCCTGCTGGGCGACGTACAGGGTGCGGGCCCTGCGGTCCACGGTCAGGCCCGCGACCGTGGGGGCCTCGCACGGCGACCAGGCGGCGCCGCTGCTCAGCGTGAACCAGGTGGGCAGGTCGACGGTCCTGATCACCTGGTAGCCGACCTTGCGTCCCGGCTTGGCGAGGAGCCGGACGAGGGCCAGCGTGCCCGTGCCCGCGCGGCTCACGACGGCGTAGACCCTGCCGCCGTCGCGCCAGGTGACGAGGTGCTCCGGCGCTCCCCCACCGGGGAAGACGGCGGGCGCGCCCTTGGCGGTGACGTCCTCGACCAGCGGTCTGCCCCAGTCCGCGGCGACCGGGCGGAAGGCGAAGGACCTGAGCCCGCCGGAGGCGGAGTCGGCCGCCACCGCGAGGTCGTTGGACCACTTGGCGTCGAACCTGAACCGGTAGGCGACGTCCACCCCGGCCAGGCTCGCCCCGTTGCCGGACAGGCGCTGCTTCGCCGTGCCCGTCAGGTTGTGCACGTGCAGGCCGCCCGCGCCCGCCGCGCTCACCACGACGCTCTTGGCGGGATCGCGCGGGTGCACCCAGATCGCCGGGTCGACCACCTGGCCGGCCGGCTTGGAGATCTCCCTGAGCGGCTTGGCGGACGGCACGAACGGCGTCGGGGACGGCTCGGCCTCCGGCGTGACCTGGACCTCTCCCTCGGCGGGCGGCTCGGCGGGGGGCGTCTCGCCCTCGACCGGCGGGTCCGCCTGCCCGTCCTCGATCGGTTCGACCTGCCCGTCCTCGGGCGTCTCGATCTGGTCGGCGCTCACGACGCCGGGCGGCTCCTGCGCCGGATCGGCCACGAGCAGGATGTCCGTGGCCCCGCCGACAGACACGCCGACGGACACGCCGGCGGACACCGCCACGGCGCACACCGCGACGCCCAGCGCGAGCGAGACCCTCAGGGCAGACAATTGGCGAACCCCATTCCGTTCATGGCGTGACCGGCCGGCCACGCCCCCACGCCTCGGCCACGCCGGCCGGGTCGGTGAAGGTGGCGCCCCGGACCCGGTCCAGCGCGCTCAGGAAGTCGTTCAGGCAGTACGACTCCGCGTTGTTGGTCCAGTGCGCGCGCCAGTCGGCGCTCGTGCAGTCCCACTGACCGGCGCCGTCCGCGTTGACGCGCCGGCCGCGCAGGAGCCGGTAGCCCTGCAGCGCGCGCCACTGGTCCGCCCCGCCCGACAGGAACGCCGCCAGCGCCTCGGGCGACTGGTAGGGCGGGAAGTTGTTGACGTTGTCGGGGTGGCTGCGCGCCTTGGGGTCGGACACCCAGGACGCGCAGGTGAGCGCCGGGTCGTTGCACCGGCCGCCGTTGAAGCTCCACGTCTTCTGGAAGTGCGGCCAGGCCGTGCCGGGCCGGGTGTTGACGCCGTCGCCGTACGTGCGGCCGTAGGCGAAGCAGCGGGCGACCACGTCGCGCTGCGCGGCCAGGTCATACTGGTTGTTCGGGTAGGCGAACAGCCCCCAGGCCCGCTGGTGGCCGTGCGCCTCCAGGTCCGGGATCGTGCCGCACGACTCCGAGCGCTGCGCGTCCTCCGTGAGCCCGGCGAAGTCGGCGGGGTACGTCCTGCTGTGGCTGATCGCCTGCCAGCCGTACCGGTCGCGCAGGTCGGCGAGGTCCTCCCAGGTCGAGTAGTCGGCGAAGCCCTTGGTGCAGTAGCGGCCCCCGGTCCGCGTACGGTCGACGACGACCGTCGGGACGGCCCGGATCCCGCGCTGCCCGAGCAGAGAGGCCACCTCCCCCAGCGGGATCGAGCCGCGCAGCGGCGCGCACCACGGGTCGACCGCCTGCCACTGCGCCCGCCCGAACATCAGCGTCGCCAGGCGCTGCGCCCCCTGCTGGTAGCGGACGCGCAGGTGCGGCAGGCTCCCGCCGACCTCGGCCCGGTTGCCGGCCGCGTCGAACGCCTCGACGTGCACGAGGTACTGGCCGCTCGGCGGCTGCGGCAGCACGTACGACCACGCCGCGTGCCGCGTGCCCAGCCCGGTGACCTGGGGGGTGAGCCGGGGAGCGGTGCCCCACCCGCCCGGCTGCTGCCACCACCTGCCGGTGGCGGTGTCCATGACGCCCACGTAGATCGCGGTCACGGCGGCGTCGTCCGTCGCGGTGCCGGCGAGGCGTACCGGACCGGCGGTCAGCACGTCGCCGTCACGCGGTGACGTGATCTCGACGGCCGGGCGCACGGTGTCGGCGCCGCCGCCCGCCGCGGTGAACGGCGCCCACGACGGGCTGAGGTCCGGCTGGTCCGCCGCGTCCACGGCGGTCACCTGCATACCGAAGTCCCCGGCGCGCGGCGGCGTCCACGAGTACGACCAGCCGGTGACCGTGAAGGCGGGCGCCCCGTCGCGCACCGACCAGGTCTCGTCGCCGGGCGGGCCCGTCAGGGTGGCGGCGTGCCGCTGGTAGGCGCCCCAGGTGCCGTCGGCCCGCCACCACTGTTTGCTGGCGCGGTCCTGGACGGCGACGTACACGGCGGCCACGCCCACCGCGTCGCTCGCCCGTCCCCGCCACTCGGCGGGCCGGCCGACCGGCAGGGCGCCGGCCTGGGCGGGGTCCATGACCGCGTCGGGTTCCGCGGCGTCGACGGTGAACGCGGTGAACGGCCACTCGGCGGCGGGCGCGGTGCCGCCGTCCGCGGAGGTCGTGCGTACCTGGGTGGCGAACTCGCCCGCCTGCGGCGGCGTCCAGGCGAAGCTCCACTCCGTCAGCGGACCTCCCGGCGTGGCCAGCCGGGTCCGGTGCCACTGGTGCGCGCCCCACGTGCCGTCGGCCCGCCACCACTGGCCCGTCACCCGGTTCTTGATCGCGAGGTCCACCGCGGCCACGCCCGCCCCTGCTCTGGCCAGGCCGCGCGCGGTGGTGGCCGCGCGTACCGGCAGCAGTTCCTGCGCGGCGGGGGCGGCGGTCGCGGCGCCGGTGCCCGCCGCAGGGAGGGCGACGACGGTGAACGGGGCCCAGGGCAGGGTGGCATCCGGCACCCCGGCCGCGTCGTAGGCCGTCACCTGCACGCCGTACTCGCCGGGCACCGCCTGCGACCAGGTGTGGGACCACGCCGTGCCGTCGAGGCTCGCCGGGAAGGCGTGGTAGTCGCCGAAGGAGCCGTCGGGCCGCAGCCACAGGCGGCTGACCCGGTCCTGGACGGCGACGCGCACCCGCGCAGCCCCGCTCGCGGCGCCCCGCAGGAGCAGGGGACCGGCGGGGCGGAGGCTGTCCACGGCGGGCGCGGCGATCGAGGCGTCGGCGGCGCCTGCGGACAGGGCGGCACCCGCGGCCACCGGGGCCGGGATCGCCAGACCGGTGACCGCGAGCATGAGGGCGATCAGGAAGCGGCGCAGCGCCACGTGCCTCTCCTAGGAACGGTTTCGCCGGCGTACGAGCCGGAGCACGGGCGGCGGGAGGAAGACGCCGACGATGATCACCAGGGCGACGACGTAGAGCGTCCACGGGGTCGCCACGGACTTGGCGGTGTTGTCCACGCTCCTGGCGGAGTCCGCGGCCAGGCGGGGATCGATCAGGTTGTTGGCGGTCGCGCCGGCCGACTGCCCGGGGGTCTGCTGCTGTTGCTGCAGCGCGAGGGTGGGGTCGCCGCCGGTGGTCGTCGTCTGCTGGCCGCCGCCGGCCGTGGGCGAGGTGCTGTTGTTGCCGCCCGTCGTCGGGTCGGCGCCGCCTGTGGGGCCCCCGTCCTGGCCTGGGGTGTTGCCGGTGTTCCCCGGGGTGTTCTTCTTGGGGCCGTCGGTGGGTTGGCCGGTGTTGCCGCCCGGGTTGTTCTGGCCGTTGTTCTGGTTCGGGTTCTGGGTCTGGTTGTTGTTCTGGTCGTTGTTCTGGTTGTTGTTGTTGCCGCCGTTGTTGGGGTCCTGGTTGTTGTTGCCGTTCGGGTCCTGATTGTTGTTGCCGTTCTGGTCGCCGTTCCCGGTGCCCGGGTCGTCGTTGCCGCCGACTCCGCCACCGCCGTCGACGCCGCCGCCGTCCTGGCCGGTCTCGCCCGCCTTTCCGCACGTGGTGCCGTCGGGGAGCGTCAGGCTCTCGTAGAACTTGCCCCACTTGTCGGGGTCGGTGGGGATCTCCGGGTGTCCCGGCACGTCCACCAGCGCATCGAACCCCTGCTTGATGAGGTTGCTCGGCAGCGGCGAGTACCCGAGGTCGGCCGCGAGCTTCTGGCCGTCGGTGATCGAGTAGAGCACGAACTTGGCCATCGTCTCGCCCTTGGCCGGGTCGGAGCCGCCCGCGGGCACGATCACGTAGTTGTAGCTGGAGATCGGGTACGCGCTCTGGTGGTCGTGGTCGTAGACCTTCGTGAGGTTGTAGGTGCCGTCGGGGTTGCGTTCGGCGTTGGTCAGCGCGATGGCCTGGTTGCACGCGGTGGGCAGCACGTAGTTGCCCGCCTTGTTCTTGATCCGGGCCACCGGGAGGTTGCGCTGCAGCGCGTACGCGTACTCGGCGTAGCCGATCGTGCCGTCCTTCGAGGCCACGAAGTCCGCGAGCCCGGCCGAGTCGGCGCGCAGCTCGCCGCCCCGCTCCGCCGGCCAGTCGCTGGTGGGCAGGCAGGGCGCGCCCCCGTAGCAGTTCTGGCCGGTGTTGGAGAGGTACTCGTGCCAGAGCTGGGGCGCCATCGTCCTGAGGTAGCCGGTGAAGACCGCCGTGGTGCCCGAGCCGCCCTTGCGGGCGACCACGCTGACCCGCGTGTTCGGCAGGCGGAACTCCAGATGGGGGTTCTCGGCCTTGATCATGGGGTCGTCCCAGAACAGGTTGCCGTTCGACTTCCAGTACTGGTGGTAGATCTTCATGATCAGCTCACCGGTGAGCTGCAGGTCCTCGATGCGCCGGCCCGCGTTGTCCTTCAGGTTGTAGAGCATGGCCGTGCCACCGGCCACCAGCGGCATGTACGTGAACGGGAACGAGGGCGTCGGCTCGTTGGCGAGGTTGTCGGGGAACCGGTAGGAGACGTCGCTGGAGGCGAAGTCGACCAGCTTCTGCTCGAACTGGTTGCGGCCCGAGGTGGACCCGTTGGCGTTGTAGTTGACGGCGAGCCCCAGCTTGGCGCCGGCGTCGACCCGCCATTGGTCGATCGCCGGGGCCGCGAAGGTCGATCCCGACCCGTTGACCGCGGGCCCGGCGAGGGCGGCGCGCACCCGTGCGGCGGCGCCGGGCGCCGGGGCCGCGGTGCAGAGCAGGGCCAGGCAGGTGGCGAGGGTGATCCGTAACAGGCGTCCGACGGACATGATGCTCCTCGGGTCTAGCCGAACCGGCCGTTGACGTAGTCGGCGGTACGCGGGTCCTCGGGCTCGTGGAAGACCTGCTCGGTGGGCCCCTGCTCGACGACCCGGCCCGGGGCGTTCTCCTCGGCGAGGAAGAAGGCGCAGCGCTGGGAGACGCGCTGCGCCTGCTGCATGTTGTGCGTGACGATGATGATCGTCACCTGTTCCTTCAGCTCGTGGATGGTCTCCTCGACGCGCCTGGTCGAGGTCGGGTCGAGTGCCGAGCAGGGCTCGTCCATCAGCAGCACGTCCGGGCGGACCGCCAGCGACCTGGCGATGCACAGCCGCTGCTGCTGGCCGCCGGACAGGCCGCCCGCGGGCGCGGGGAGCCGGTTGCGCACCTCGTCCCAGAGGCTCGCCCGGCGCAGGCACTCCTCGATGAGCGTCTCCTTGTCGGCGGACCTGAGGCCGTTGAGCTTCAGCCCGGCCGTCACGTTGTCGGCGATGCTCATCGCGGGGAACGGGTTGGGCTTCTGGAAGACCATGCCGATGCGGCGGCGTACCTCGGTGAGGCGCAGCTCGGTGCCGTAGATGTCCTCGCCGTCCAGCAGCACGGACCCGGCCAGCGTCGCGGCGGGCACCAGCTCGTGCATGCGGTTGAGGATGCGCAGGAACGTCGACTTGCCGCAGCCGGACGGCCCGATGAGCGCCGTGACCTCGCCCGCCCGCATGACGATGTCCACCTTCTCCAGCACCTTGCGCTGCCCGAACCAGGCGCTCACCCCGATCGCGTCCAGCGTGCCGCCGGCCGGGCCCGGCTGCTCGGCGGCCTCCATCACCTGGGTGTCGGCGGTCATCGCCGTCCTCGCTTTCTCGTACGCGGCCCGCCGGAGCCCATCCTGGCGAGCAGGAAGAGCAGGAGCACCAGCAACAGCAGGACCAGGGAGCCCGCCCAGGCGCGGTCGACCGAGGTGTCCTGCGGGGCGCGGATCTGGTGGTAGATGAACAGCGGCAGGTCGTCCTGGATGCCGCCGAACGGGTTGGGGTTGAGGATCGCGGTGCCGACCGTGGTCAGCATCATGGGCGCGGTCTCGCCGATGATGCGGGCCGTGCCCAGCACCACGGCGGTGATCAGTCCGGCTCTGGCCGTGGGCAACACGACCATGCCGACGGCCCGCCACTCGGGCCCGCCGAGCGCCAGCGCCGCCTCCCTCAGGCTGCCCGGCACGATCCGCAGCACCTGTTCCGCCGAGATCGTCACGGTGGGCAGCATGAGGATGGCCAGCGCCAGGCTGCCGGCGAAGCCGGAGAAGCCCCAGCGGAGCTGGACGATCAGCAGGGCGTAGACGAACAGGCCGGCGACCACCGAGGGCAGGGCGGTCATGGCCGAGGCGACGAGCCGGGCGGGCGCGGCGATCGGCCCTCTGACCTCGTTGAGGTAGACGGCGGTGAGGATGCCGAGCGGCACCGAGATCAGCGCCGCGATGCCGACCTGTTCGAGCGTGCCGAGGATCGAGTGCAGGCCGCCGCCGTCCGTGGCGGGCTGCAGCGGGCCGGTGAGCTGCATGGTCTCGACGAAGAAGCTCGGGCGCAGGCTCCGCAGCCCGCGGTAGACGACGTACCCGACGACGAGGGCGAACGGGGCGAGCGCCATGAGCGCTCCGGTCGAGATGAGCACCGTCATGATCCGGTCCCTGGCCACGACCTGGCCGCCGGAGTCCCTGGTCACCACCCAGTACGTGCCGAGGAACAACGCGTACCAGCAGAGCGCGAAACCGGCGGGCTGCACGGTGAACGGCATCAGCCGGGCGAAGACCAGCCAGGTGAGCACGAACGCGGAGGCCGCCGAGGCGGACAGCTCGACGGTGTCGGACAGCCGCCACGCCCCCGGTCGGCGGCGTGGCGCCGGCGGGCGGGTGCGCTCCTGCGGACCGGCCGGTGCGGTGACGGTCATCGGGCGGCCCGTTCCGCCCGCTGCACCACGCGCGAGGCCAGGAGGTTGATGACGAAGGTGACCAGGAACAGCGTCGCGCCTGCGGCCATCAGCGCGCTGAGGCCCGCGTCGCGCGACTCCTTGAAGTAGATCGCGATGCCGCTGGCGATGGTGACGCCGCCGTTCTCGAAGATGCGCGGCTTGATCTCGAAGGCGAAGCTGAAGATCAGCGTGGCCGCCATCGTCTCGCCCAGCGCCCTGCCCAGCCCCAGCATCGAGGCGCCGACGATGCCGGTGCGGCCGAACGGCAGGATCACCGTGCGCACCATGCCCCAGCGGGTCGCCCCGAGCGCCAGCGCGCCCTCGCACTCGTGGCGGGGCGCCTGGTCGAGCACCGCCCGGACGATCGAGGTGGTGATCGGGATCGCCATCAGCGAGATGACCAGGCCGACGTTGAAGTACGACGAGCCGACCTCGCGGGCCTCGAACACGAAGAACACCCCGCCCAGGTGGTCGACGGCCCACTGCTCGATCGGGTCGAGGAACGGGATGAGCACGTGCAGCCCCCATCCGGCGAAGATGATGCTCGGGATCGCGGCCATCACCTCGATGGACGTGGTCAGCCCTGCCCTGGTGGCGCGCGGCGCGTACTCGTTGATGAAGACGGCCGTGGCGATCGAGATCGGCACGGTGAAGGCCATCGCGATCAGCGCGGTGACGAAGGTCCCGTACATCATCGCGGCGATGCCGAACTTGCCGCTCGTCTCGTCCGGGTTCCAGGCGGTGGTGGTGAAGAACGACCAGCCCGCGCGCTGGAAGGCGGGCAGGGCGGTGAGTACCAGGAACACCGTGATGAGCACGATCGTGACCAGCACGGTCGCCGCGGCCATGGTGGTGACGACGCGGTAGATGCGGTCACCTCGGCTCAGCCTGGCCGTGATGATGCGGGGTGTCTCCAATGTCACGGGTGCTCCGACCGTCTGCGTCCATGAGTCGGGCCCAAGTGTCCGCCCCGGCCCGGTACGCCCCAGCCGCCGTGGGGTTAACGCCGCCATAAGAGTTCGGGGCGGAAATCTAGGTAAATGTCCGGTTCGCCGCGACCGGTTGAACGAGGGCGGAACAGTGGCGGGCGGACTCATCGCGGCATTGTGGGCGGGCCCCGCGCCGGTTTCTCTGGTCGTGGATTGTCGGATCTACCCCATGGAGTGGAGCGGTGGACAGGCGCAAGCGTGCCCTGCTGTTGATCGTTGCCATAACCGGCCCGGCGGTGCTCGCCTCGTCACCCTCCGCCGCGAACGTGGTGCCCAGTCCCACCGTCGAGGTCTGGTCGAACGCCACGCGGGCCGACGGCGTACAGGCCGTGCAGATCGATCCCGGCGGGCAGGTGGAGATCCGGTGGAAGGGTTTCACCCCCAACATGCCCGTGGTGATCACCCAGTGCCGGCATCCCGACTTCGTCGCCCTGTACCTGTCGGCGCGGTGGAACAACGGGCTGTTCCACTGCGCCCACCAGACCCGCCGGTACGCGCAGACGGGCGCGAACGGCGAGGGCTCGCTCAGCGCGGGCTTCAAGGCGGGCACGTTCAACCAGACGCAGGTCTCCAACTACCAGGGCAACTCGGTCTTCGAGTGCAACGGAGCCACCGACCCGGAGACCGGGCTGGAGTCCTCCTGCATCGTCACGGTCAGCGAGTGCGAGTGGTCCCAGCCGCTCACCTTCACCAAGACCGGCTCCGTCTGGCAGCTCGTGCCGAACCCGCGTACCGACCTCGCCGACCCGGCGCTGGCGGCGGCCAGCAGGCCCGTACGGATCAAAAACCCGAACGGCGTCCCCGTCAGGACCGTCAACCCCGCCCCGCCGAAGCCCCGGGTGGAGGTGAAGGCCCCCGAGCCGCTGCCGACCCCGCAGGCCCCGCAGGACGCGCCCATCAACGGGGCGGGCTCGGTGAACATCTCCGAGGTCGTCACCGACTGGCTCGTCGGGGTCCGCGCCGCCTCGCCCGCGCGGGACGTCTCCTACCTGAGAGGGACGTCGGTGCTCGGCGCGAGCAAGCTGAAGCAGGGCTTCTCCAGCGGCTTCGCCCAGGGCTCCGACTTCGCCATCACGGGTCTCAGCCACACGCGCGAGGAGACCGGCGGCGAGGTGGCCTACGCCCCGATCTCCCTGACCGGGCTCAGCATCGCCAACGGGGTGGAGTTCGGCGGTCTCGGACTGGCCGGCACCCGGATGTCGCCGGACTCCGTGGCGACGATGTTCGGACTGAACGGCCAGTGGTCCGACTCCTCCTTCCAGGGCCCGACCGTGAACGACAACCGCGGGTGCGGGCTGCCCCAGCTCAACAAGAAGGCCGTGCTGCGGGCCGGGCAGTCGGCCCAGAACAAGGTGATCTCGTCCTGGCTGGGCGCGACGCTGCCGTCCGGGCGGTTCGCCGAGCTGTACGAGTCGGCCCCCGGTGACCTGGTGCTGGACCCGAGGGCGGTCGCCTTCGACCAGACCTCGGCGGACAACGGGGCGATCGCCGCCGAGTACATCGCCACCCTCGGCGGCAAGGGCGTCAACCGCATCGAGGTGGACGGGAAGACGTACCAGGAGAGCAACGAGACGAAGCAGCTCGACGGCATGCTCGGCTTCACCGACGCCACCCAGGTGGCCGCCGCCAAGGCGAACGGGTACGTGATCAACTCCGCGCCCGTGAAGAACGCCGCCGGCCGGTACGTGCTGCCGACGAAGGAGGCCGTGCTCGACGCGTTCGGCACGATGACCAGGAACGCCGACGGAACCTACAGCCCGGTGTTCGACCGGGCCGACAGGCCGGACGCCTACCCGCTGCCGATGGTCCACTACGTCATGGTCCCCAAGGCCGACGCGTCGGGGCGCAACCCGCTGCCGCCGGCCAAGCGCAAGACGCTGGCCGCCTTCATCGAGTACGCCATCAGCGACGCCGGGCAGCACAAGCTCGCCGAGCTGGGCGCCCCCGCCCTGCCCCAGCAGCTCCGCGCGCAGGCCGAGGAGGTGGTGCGGATGCTGCGGACGCCGGACCCGGAGCAGCCCCCCGGCACCACGTCACCCACCCCGACGTCCTCGCCCACGCCCAGCTCGACCCGGTCTCCCTCCCCCACGCCCTCGTCGTCCAACCCCGGGGGCAACGGCGGCGGCCAGAACGGTCCCGGCGACGACGGCGACCTGCCCACGCCGACCGTGACCCAGCGGGTCACCGTCAGCCCGAGCCCCAAGCCCGCCAAGTCCCCCACCTCGACCCCGTCCTCGACACAGAGCCGGAGCACGCCCCCTGCCGCCGGGTCGCCGGGCGACAACATCCAGCCGATCGCGGACTCCGGGACCCCGCCCGAGACGCCGCCCGCCGCAAGCGAGCCTGACCCGGCGATCCTGGCGGTGCCCTCGCCCGGGGTCTCGACGACGGTCACGCCGGTCGCCCAGTCGAGCGGCGAGGGCTCGGTGCGCGGCGGCGTGATCCCCCCGGCCGCGTGGGTGCTGCCCGCGGGGGTCGTCGCCACGATCGGCGCGCTCAGCGTGCTGCTCGGCGGCGGCTGGCGCGGGTACGAGATCCTCAGAAGCCGGCGACGCGACGGCGACGCGCAGGGCACGGGCACGACCCCGACTCCTCAGGCATGACGAACGCGAACACGGACCCGGCCTACCTGGTCAACCAGGCGGAGCAGGCCGTCATGCAACTGGAGGCCGCGGTGGCGCTGGTGGCCGCGGGCGCGCCGCACGCCGACCGCCAGAGCACGCTGGTGCACGCCGGGGCCCTGGCCGTGCTGCTCACCCAGGCGAGCACGGCGGCCAGGTCACATCACGCGCTGCGGGTGCGGGCCGACATGCTGCGCACGCGGTACGACGCCGCCATGAGCGGCCTCGGGGTGTCGGTCAACGCGCATCGGCCCCACCCGTCCGACCCCGGCGGGCCCGGCTGGCAGCAGGGCCATCCGGCCGTGCCGCCGTACGGCGCGCCGTTCCCGCCCGGCACGCCGGTCATGCCGGTCATGCACCTGATGCCGAACTCGCCGATCAACCTCCAGCAGCCGCTGATGCTCACGTTCCCGGTGCCCGGTCACCAGGCTCCGGGGCAGCCGGGCGGCGGTCACGGGCCGGTCCCGCCGCAGCCGCACGCGGCCGGCCACAGCGGTGGTGGCGCCTTCACCGGGTATCAGGGCGTGCCGCCGGGAGCGGCGCCTCCGTACTCTCCGGGGGCGGTTCCGCCGTACTACGGGTATCCGGGGATGCCGGGACAGGCCGTGCCGCCGCCGCGGCGGCGCAGGCTCACGATCCCGCCGGAGCTGCGCAAGCTCGGCCGTCCGCTGGTGACGGCCATCACGATCGCCGGTGTGCTGCTGCTCGCGTTCTCGTTCTACGCCTCCTGGTTCGGCCACCTGACGTACGAGCGCAACCAGCGGATCATGCTCGACCAGCTCAACGACGACTTCAAGGCGTCCGCCACGATCGCCGCCGCGCCCATGGCCGGGGACCGTGACCTGTCGGCCGTGCCGCAGCCGGGCACGCCCGTGGTGCTCCTGGAGATCCCCGCGATCGGGCTGCGCGAGGTGGTGGTCCAGGGCACCGGCACCGGCGAGTTGCGCCAGGCGGTGGGGCACTACCGGCCCTCGCCCATGCCCGGCCAGATCGGCAACGCCGTGCTGGCCGGACACCGGGACCTGTACGGCCGCCCGTTCGCCAGGATCGGCGAGCTGCGACCGGGCGACAAGATCACCGCCAGCAGCCAGGAAGGCCGCTTCACCTACACGGTCGAGCTGGTCGAGCGGGCCAGGACGGGCGAGAAGGACTTCCTGTCGCAGGGCACGTTCGTCAACCGGCTGACGCTGCTGACCAGCGGCGACACGGACGACGGCGGCCGGCTGGCGGTCGTCTCGAAGCTGGACGGCCAACCGGCCGGGCTGAAGATCCTCGACCAGGCCCGGGTCGAGGTGGACGAGCTGGGTCTCGGCCGCGACCCCGGCGGCTGGCTGCCCACGATCCTGTGGGGACTGGCCACGGTGGGTGTGCTGTTCGGCACGATCGTGCTCTACCGGCGCTGGCGGACGACGTCGACGTATGTGCTCACCAGCCCCGTGCTCTTCGCGACCGTGCTGCTCTGGTTCGAGTCGGCCACCCGCCTGATCCCCTCCACCTACTGAAGGACCGACGATGGAGTTATCCGACTACGCCCGCCGCAACCGGCGGCTCGTCGCCCACCTGATCGCGATCCCGCTGGTCGCCGGGCTGGGCGGCGCGGGCTGGGCCCTGACCAGGCCCGCTGATTACACCCACTCCTCGGAGGTCCAGGTGCCCGCCGCGCCGGGGCAGGCCGGCGCCGCGGCCGTGGAGCAGACGATCTCGACCTTCCGTACGCTGGTCACCTCGGCCGGAGTCGTGAACGAGGTCGCCCGGCAGACCGGCGTGGGCGTCGACGACGTGCGCGAGAGCCTGACGACCGGCCGTCCGGTCCAGGGCGGCCAGCGCGGCACGCTGGTCCGGGTGCACTTCACCGGCGACGACCCCGAGCAGGTGACCGCCGCGACCCGCGTCGCGACCACCGTCGCCCTGAACACGCTGCTGCGGCAGTCGGTCACGGCCGCCGGCTCGGCCAACGCCCGCGCCAAGGAGATCGCCGACAAGGCCGAGGCCGACCTCGCCGCCGCCGTCAAGAAGTACGGCGGGCTGCCCGCGGAGCGCTACCGGGCCACGCTCGGCGAGATCTCGCGGCTGGAGACCGAGCTGCTGGCCCCGGTCTCCCAGCGCAAGCCCAAGGACATCCGCAAGACCATCAAGACCCTCAACGGCCGGCTGACCGGCCTCGCCCCGCAGGTCCAGGAGTACCAGGGGCTGCAGGACGCCGTCGTGCAGAGCGCGCGCAAGCTGGCCACCACCGAACAGCAGGCACGTGACGTCGAGGCGAACCTGACCGCCGCGACCGCGTCCATCACCCCGGTCACCGCGCAGGCCGTGCCCGCCTCCCGCGGCGCGCTGGTGCTGCGGGCCGCGGCCCTGTCGGCCGGGGTCGGCCTGCTGATCGCGGCGCTGCTGGCGGTGCTGCGCGGGTTCGGCGGGCGTCGCGAGGTCGTGGTGCCCGAGACGACGCTCCCGGTGCCCGTGCCCACCCGATGAAGGGCCCGAGGAAAAGGCCCGAGAAGGGGTCGATGAAAGGGCTCTGGACGCTCGCCGACCAGGTCCTGGCCAGCCTGAGCAACGTCCTGCTCACGATCGTGATCGCCCGCGAGGCGAGCCCCGACGGGCTGGGCGCCTTCGGGGCGGCCTTCGCCGTCTACCTGATCATGACGGGGGTGTCCAGGGCGGTCGCGTCCGAGCCGCTGCTCGTCCGGTTCAGCGCCCATGACCGGCAGGCGGGCGCCGCCGAGCACAGGGCCGCCTCCCGTGCCTCCGCCGGTGCCGCGCTGGCGCTGGGGCTCGCGGGGCTCGCCGCGCTGCTCGCGGTCTCGGCGCTGACCGGCGGCACGCTCGGCGCGGTGTTCGCCGCGCTGGCCTGGTCGCTGCCCGCGCTGCTGGTCAAGGACGCGCTGCGGTTCGTGTTCCTGGCCGCTGGACGGCAGTCCGCCGCGATGGCGGGCGACCTGACCTGGGTGCTCGCCCAGGTCGTCACCGTCGGCTGGGTGCAGGCGCACGGGCCGCGGGACGTGCAGTGGTACGTGCTCGCCTGGGGCCTGTCGGCGGCGGCCGGCGCGGTGCAGGGCGCGTTCCACGCCCGCTGCCCGCCCTCGCTCGCCCGGGTGCCCGGCTGGCTGCGGGCGCACCGGGACCTGCTGCCGGGCTACGTGATCGACTTCGCCGCCCGCAGCGGCGGCCGGCAGGTGACCATGCTCGCGGTCGGCTGGTTCGGCGGCCTGGCCGCGCTCGGTGCGATCCGGGCGGCCGAGGTGCTGTTCAGCGCACTCAACGTGGTGCTGCAGGCGGGCCACCTGGCCACGATCCCGTCCGCCGTGGCCGCGCACCGGCGCGGGCGGCTGCGCCGTGCCGTCCTGCGGCTCGGCGTCGTCCTGGTCGGGGCGTCGTTCCTGTACGGCTGCGGCACGCTGCTCGTACCCCCGGCGCTCGGCACCGCGCTGGCCGGGGAGACGTGGGAGCTGGCCCGGCCCGTCCTCGTCGCCGAGATCGCGCTCTACGCGGGCATCGCGGCCGTCACGGCGGTCACCGTCGGCCTGCGGGCGGCGGGCGACGCCCGGCGCAGCGCGCTGGTGCGGGTGGGCGTCGTGCCGTTCTCCATCGCCGCGGGCGTGGCGGGCGCGCTGGTCGCGGGGGCGCCGGGAGCGGTCATCGGGCTCGCGGCGGTCAACTGGCTCGCCCTGCCGGTGTGGATCCGCCAGTTCAGAGCGGTGTCGTCGGGTAGCCGTGACGCCGCAGGTGCCGTTCCAGCGAGTGGGTGAGCAGCGCCTGCTGGGCCGGGGTGAGGTCGGTGCGGTAGGAGTCGGCCCGGCCGGAGCTGAAGCGGTGCCGGGCGAAGCCGCGCTCGAAGGCCGGGGTCCAGGGCAGGCCCAGGAAGTCCAGGATCAGCTCGACGTGTTTGCGGGGGTCGGCCACCACGTCCTCGTACCTGACCTCCAGCCACCGGTCCTGGGGCGGCGCGGCGGCCTCGTAGGCGTCCATCAGCAGCTTCCAGGCCAGCCCGGCCAGCAGCACGTGCGAGCGGCCCGAGCGCTCCCACTCCTGCGCGTACGGCTCGGGCAGCGGGCCGAAGTGCCACCCGGAGGGACCGAGGTGACCCCGCCACCACGGCATCTGCAGCCACGAGTTGGCCACGGCCCGGCCGTCGCGTACGACGTGCACGAACCGCGCCTCGGGGAAGACCGCGCGCAGCAGGCCCACGCGGGGCCAGCCGGTGAACTTGTGCGAGAACTGCGGGGTGCCCGCGGCCTCCCAGCGGCCGAGGAAGAAGCGGCGCAGCCGGTCGGCGAGCCACGGGGTGAGGTCGTCGGCCGTCAGGTCGCGGAACGGGTCGGCCAGCAGCGGTGACACCTCGCGCGACAGGGCCAGGTAGCCCTCGGAGGGGGCGAAGCGCACGCGTCCCTTCCTGGTCAGCGCGGGCGGGACCCGGCGGTAGATCGCGCCGCTGCGCCGCCGTACGGAGGAGGGGCAGCGCGGGGAGCGGTCGTCCAGGTTGGAGACGAAGCCCAGCGCGGGATGGCGGGCCATGACCTCGTGGACGAGGGTGGACCCGCAGCGGCCGGTCCCGATCACGAAGCTCAGCACATGTCCTCCAAGGCGTCCTCCCATGGGCATGGGTCGAGGACCCGGCCGCTCGGGGCCGGGTCCTCATGACGTCGCGGTGTTCAGAGGGGTCAGACGTTCACGTCGGTGAAGGTGCACTTGTTGCCGGTCGGGTTCACCTTGACGAAACCGGCGTCGGCGATGATCTGGTCGATGTGCTGACCCCAGTTGCGGTCGGCGCTGGCGTGCGCGACACCGGGGCCGGTGTTGCCGATCGGCTTGCTGTGCGAGCCGTTGGACTTGCAGATCCAGCCGTTCTCACCGATGTAGCCGCGGACGTGCGCCGGGACGGCCGGGTTGGCGAGGCGGTAGACGTTGTACAGGGACCGGCTGTACTGGTACGACCCGTCCTGGATGGTGCCGGGCTCGGGGGCGATGCCGTTCACCGAGATCAGGTCGGTGGCGGCGTCGGTGCAGGTGGCGGCGCCGGTCTGGTACTTGCCGAAGGACAGCCACCAGATGGAGCGCTGCCGGTCGGCCGCGGGCAGGTTGTTGATCGGGGTGCACTCGTTCTCGAACAGCACCTGGCCGCCCGTCGCCGAGACGCAGGTGTTGGGGTCGCCGCCGAGGAACGACTGCCAGGTGGCGTACGTGCCGGAGCTGGTCTGGATGCCGTGCACCATGATCTGGCCGGAGCCGCCGCCGAAGTCGCTCCAGTTCTCGGCGCAGCCGTCACCGGAGACGTCGAGGAAGATCTCGCGGAGCTGGTCGTGCGTCAGGCTGGCCACCGAGCCGGCCGGGCCGCCCAGCCACTTGGGAATGGCGATGGCGTCCTTGGCCCAGGCCACGTACCGGAGCTGGTCGGTGCTGTTGACGCACTGGCTGGGCCGGCTGCCGGGGCCGGAGGAGGAACGCGCGTAGTAGACGGGGGTGACGCCGGACGCCCCGAACTCGCACAGCCCGCGCAGGCCCGCGGAGGTGCCCTGCGCGAAGAGGCTGTAGGCGATCTCGTGGTCGTAGTTCTCGAGCTGGTTGGCGGCGGCCTGGTCCAGCGGGTCGCACTGGAACTGCGGCGTGGCCGGCGGAACGCGCAGGGCGCAGCCGGGCGAGGCGTTGAACGCCTTGTCCAGGTTGGCCATGGCCTCGTAGGTGGTGTCCGAGCCGGCGCCCCGGATCGGGAAGTCCATCGTGCCGTTGTTGAACGGCGGGATGGCCTGCGCCGGAGCGGCGATCGAGACGACGCTCACGAACGCGGCGGCCACCACGGCCAGGCGCGTCAGGAAGCGGCGGATCTTCTTGTTCTGAGGGGTGCTGTTTTCAGCGGACATGAATCCTCAATCCGTCCGTAGGGGGTTGGGGACATTTACGACGCCTCGCCGATAATCACGCCCCTGGCACTCCAGGAAAACAAATGGGTCGCGTCCGCCAGGGGAACGAATCCTTCACTCCCGCCGACATCCCGGCTTTTCCCCGATGCGCCGAAAATTGTCCGTCCATTTACTTGCCGAGCATATGCCGTGTCTTTTGTTCTTGGTCGGGCGGCGGATAGTGCCGTGCCATGAGGACAGCCTTTGTGATCATCGCCGCAGCCGTCTCCCTGTCCGCCGTCGCCTGCGGCGGGAGCACGGGCCGGGCCGCCGCCCCCGACGTACCCGCCGCGGCGACCGGCGACGTGGCCGCGGGCAAGGAGATCGAGCTGACCGCGCGGGGTCCGGTGCCCCGCCATCTGATCGCCGGCCCCGGAGACCGCGTCACCTGGCACAACGGCACGTCGAGCGACCAGACGGTGACGATGCTGGACGGCACGAAGTCCGGGGTGATCAGACCGGGGCGGTCGTTCACCCGGGATTTCCCCACCTCGGGGACGTTCGCCTACAAGGTCGCACCCGGCGACAGGCCGGGCCTGGTGGAGATCAACCTTCCCGAGCCGTCTCAGGAGCCTGCCACGCCCGCGCCGAGCTGACCGCGATGAGCGACTTGGTCAGCCCGGCCACCCGCTCGGCCAGCAGCGTCGAGTCGGGGAAGTAGTAACGCATCTGCGTGCGGCTGAGCAGCTCGATCTCCATGACCGCGACCAGGGCCTCGGCGCGGGTGCGCGGCCGTACGCCGGACAGCGGCCAGCGCAGGGCCAGGGCCGTCTGCACGCGCAGCGGCAGGAACTGGAACATCGGGAACACCCAGTGCGGCTCGATCGGGAAGTACAGGTACGGCACCTGTACCCAGTGCCGGCTGGCCAGCCGGTAGGCGGTCTCGGCGAAGCGGGCCCGCCGCTCGTGCCCGCCCACGTGCTCCATCACCGAGTTGGAGAAGACCAGGTCGAAGCGGCGGCGGGCGAGCGGGCCGGAAAGGTCGCAGGCGTCGGCCAGCTCGACGCTCACCCAGTCGGGCACCTCGTCCACCGGGGGTTCCAGGTTGACGAGGTGCACGTGCGCGGGGCGTACCGGCGCCCTGGTCCAGGTCCGTACGGTGCCGCCGAGGTCGACGACCTCCATCGACTCCAGGTCGGGGAAGCGGTCCAGCAGCAGGCCGAACCTGCGTGCGCGCAGCCGCGTGTTGAGCGAGCCAGGCCGGCCGATCAGCAGGCGGCGCAGCCGCCGGCCCAGATCGTCGTCGGCGGAGTCGGGGGCGCTGCCGGGGGCCCGGAATTGCGTCATGAATCAGCCTTCCTGAAACGGTGCCGCGGCTAGCTGGAATTCGCCGCCTTGACGGCCTCGCGGTAAATCTCGCGGAGCCCGGCGTAGTGGCCTTCCGGCGAAAATCTGCGGCGCGCCACCTCGCGGCAGGAACGGCCCATCTCCAGCGTCTCCTGCGGATTCTTGAGTAATGCCAGCGCCGCCGAGGAAAGCGCCAGCGGGTCGTCCGGCGGCACCAGCTTCCCGGTGGCTCCGTCGACGACGAGTTCGGGGATGCCGCCCAGCGTGGTGCCGATCACCGGCACCCCGCAGGCGAACGCCTCGAGGATCGTCATGGGCTGGTTCTCGTACCAGCGGGAGGGTATGAGGAGCGCGGTGGCCGACTGGATCAGCCGCAGCACCTCCTCCTTGGGCAGCCGGCCGGTGAAGCGCACCCGTCCCGGCGCCACCTCGTCGGCCATCCGCTCCAGCGCCATCCGCTCCGGCCCGTCCCCCGCGATCACCAGCTCGCCGAACCCGCGCAGCATGCCCAGCGCCTTGATCGCGACGTCGAACCCCTTCTCCGGGCTCAGCCTGCCCACGCAGACCAGCGGCCCACCGGGGACGGTCTTCGCGGGCGATCCCCCGTCGTCGGCGAAGTGGTCCAGGATCCGCAGCCGGTCGGGGAAGATCTCCGCCTGGGTGAGCTGCCCCGCCATGAAGCGGCTGGGGCAGATGAACCGGTGGACGGGGTCGTAGGCGTCGAAGCGGCGGTGCAGCCACGTCTCCAGGGCCACGGCCATGCTGGCGCTCAGCGAGCCGCCCTTGCACCTGCGCTTGACCGGCTCGCGCAGGCTGCCGCCGACGCAGGCCGTGCACGGGGTGCCCTTGTCGAGGAAGGAGTAGGAGGGGCAGGCGAGCTTGTAGTCGTGCAGGGTCATCACCATCGGCACCCCCGCGGTCCTGAGCGCGGCCAGCACCGACGGTGAGAGCTGGTGGTAGATGTTGTGCAGGTGGGCCACGTCGGGCTCGAAGTCGGCGATGACCTTGCCGATCCCGCGCCGGGCACTCCTCGACCAGAGCATGCGCCCGGCGCCGCGTAACTTGCCGAGCGGGCCGCGCGGGAGCGGGTTCATCTCGATGTGCCGGGGAAAGTGCTCCTCGTACGGGACGGTGAGGTTGTCGGGGTGGCGCATCGAGAAGAAGGCCACCCGGTCGCCCCTCTCCCGCTGCAGCTCGGCCAGATCCAGCAGGTACGACTCCGCGCCCCCGCGCCGGTAGAGGAACTTGTTGACATGCAGGATTCTCATTTGCGGACTCCGCTTCCGTGTGTGAGGCCCGCGAACGCCGCGAAATACCACATGACGGCCACAGAGGTCATGACGTTGTCGGCCAGCGCGGCCACCGCGAGCGCAGCGACGCAGGCGGCGAGCCCGACCGCCACCCCCCGTTCGAGCCCCGCCCGCGTGGCGCGCAGCGCGCGGGCGGCGATGAGTGCGAGCGTCACGAGCAGTGCCAGGTAGGCGATCAGTCCGAGAAGCCCCGTCTCCACGGCCGCGCGCAAATAGTCGTTGTGCACCTCTTTGATGATCAGCATTTTCGTCGTGCCGAGCCCGGTGCCGGTGACCGGATTCCGCTCCATCAGGCCCAGGGCCTGCTCCCAGTGGTCGAAGCGCCAGACCACCGAGTTGCCCGCGTAGCCCGCGTCCGTACGGCTCTCGCCCAGGCTCGACGGCAGCACCACCGCCGCCGCCACCCCGGCCAGCCCGACGACGGCCAGGAGCCGCCGGTCCTGGGCGATCGCCACCACCACCAGGCCGGCCACCGCGCCCAGCCAGGCGGTCCGCGCCTCGCTGGCCACCAGCGCGAACGCCAGCCCGGCGACCACGACGGCGAGCAGCAGCCGCGCCCTGCCCCGGCTCCACCACAGCAGGCTCACCCCCATGAGGGCGAGCAGCATGCAGAACAGGCCCAGCCCGTTGGGATGCCAGAACGTGCCGTGCGGCTGCAGCACCCCGTGCACGTACGCCTGGTCGGCACCGGTCACCACCTGGTGGACGGTCAGCACGACGGGCGGCACCGCGGCGGCGAAGACGGCGGTGAGCAGCGGCCCGCGCAGCGCGGGCTCCTCGCTCGTCAGCCGTCCGACCACCACCATCATGAGCAGCCAGGTGGCCAGGCGGAGCAGCTCGGCGGCGCTGGTCGCCGGATCGTACGACCCCAGCGTGCTGAGCCCGGCCACCCCCAGGAACGCCAGGATCGCGGGGTGCACGCCCTTCCACGGCTGCGCCGCGAGCCAGGCCAGCCCCGCCACCAGGAACAACACACCCACGGCCGTCCCAGGGTCGAGCCAGGCGGGCAGCTCGGAGTAGTCGCCGACCACGCGCGTGTCGAGCGTGCCCCTGGCCGTGTCGAGCGAGGCCCGCACGGCCAGCGTCGCGCCCACGAACGCGGCGAACCTGGTCACCGCCAGGTAGACCAGCAGCGCCAGCCCGACCGCCACGACCGGGAACACGACGGCGGCGCGCGAGGCCGCGGCGGCGACCTGGGCGCCGGTCAGCACGGCGACGGCGGCCGCTCCCAGGACCAGCGGCCACCCCGTACGCGCTCTGGTGATCACGACGCCCTCAGCCACTTCATGGTCTCCTCGATCGGCGCCCGCACGGTGACGAGAACGGGCGTGGCGCCCACCGCCAGTGGCCGTCCGCCGGTCAACGGCCGGGCCGGGCCGCCGGGCAGCGCGGCCGTGGTGACCACTGTCCCGGAGGGCGGTCGCAGCTCGACCGGGCGCTCGCTCCAAAGGACGAGCACGGTGCCGCCCTGCCAGGCGACCGCGCCGCCCTCGACACCGCCCTCCACCGCAGGCAGGCGGCGCCACTGCCCGGAGCTGTACGCCTTGAGCCGGTCGAGCACGGACCGGGCCGGTCGGGGCCGGCCGTCGGCCCCGTACAGGGCCCGCCAGGTCTCCACCCCGGCGATCTCCCCGGGCGAGTGGTAGACGGGCAGGTAGACCAGCTTGCGAACGCCACCGGCGAGCAGGTGCGTGACCAGTTTCGCCGTCTCCGCGCCGTGGGCGGCCGGGTCGTACCCGCTGCCGGGCCAGAAGGAGCCGACCTCCCACGCCTCGACCGGCAGTCCCGCGTCCTTGACGTAGTCGAGCACGTCGGGCGCCAGCGACCAGTGGTCGTAGTAGTGGAGCTGGTAGGCGTCGAACGTCCGGGCGCGGTCCAGCTCGAAGACCACCTGATGGGCCGTGAGCGCGCGGCGCGCGACCGGTCCGGCGAGCGCGGCGCGCAGGCC
>NZ_BAAAZP010000004.1:0-18814 GCF_039536965.1 Nonomuraea antimicrobica
GCCCGCCGGTGAACCGGCCCGCCCGTGACCAGCCTGCCGGCTACCGGCCCGCGCCGCCACCCACCGGCAGCCCGACCGCGCCGCCACCCACCGTCCCCGGCCTGACGGCCGGGACCGTCACCCGCGACTGCGAAAGTGTGGCTTTTGCCCGGCTATGGGGGCGGCGAGATGGGGGGCCGTGGGAGGATCCTGGCTCATGGACCTCCCCACGGCGGTGTTCGTCAGTGGCGTCACCCTGCTGATGATCCTCCTGCTCGCCACCGCGGCGCAGCGCCTGCTGGACGTGCGGTTCGGCGCGTTCCGCACCTTCCTGGCCGCGCTGCTGGCGTTCGGCCTGGCGCAGTCGATGCTGGAGCCGATCCTGGGGACCCTCGGCCCCATGGACGCCACGCAGGAGCCCCCCGGCGCCGCCGCCCTGGGCCTGCTCCTGCTGGTCGTCATGGTCTTCGTGCTCATCCCCATGGCCCTGCTGGTGCTCGCCGAGGCCCTGGTGCCGCCGGGCTCGGTGCCGGGGCCGCTGGAGGCGGCCAGGTCGCTGCGCGGGCGGCTGTCGCGGGCCAGGAGGTACTCCCAGATCACCAGGGTCGCCATCCGCCACGGGCTCGGCCCGTACCTGCGGGGGCGGGGCGAGCGGCTGGAGGACCGCTCGGGCAAGCTGCGCCTGGCCAGGTCGCTGCGCGGGGCCCTGGAGGACGGCGGGGTCACGTTCGTCAAGCTCGGCCAGGTCCTGTCCACCCGGCGCGACCTGCTGCCCGCCGAGTTCGTCGAGGAGCTGGGACGGCTGCAGGACCAGGTCGCCCCGGCCCCGTGGGAGCGGATCGAGCCGCTGCTGGCCAGGGAGCTGGGCGGGCCGGTCGAGGAGGTGTTCGCCGAGTTCGACAGGACGCCGCTGGCCGCCGCCTCCATCGGGCAGGTCCACGTCGCCCGGCTGCACTCGGGCGAGAGCGTCGTGGTCAAGGTGCAGCGGCCGGGGATCGGCGCGGTCGTCGGCAAGGACCTCGACATCGTCCGCCGCCTGGCCGCCACGCTGGAGGCCAGGACCCGCTGGGGCCGTTCGCTGGGCCTGATCGACCTGGCCGACGGGTTCGCCGCGGCGATCCGCGAGGAGCTCGACTTCCGCGTCGAGGCGGCCAACATGGCGGCCGTGGCGGCCTCGGGCGGCGGCCCCGTCAGCTATCCGGCCCCGATCGGCGCCATGTGCTCGGAACGCGTCCTCGTCATGCAGCGGCTGTCGGGCACCGCGGTCACCGCGGCGTCCGCTGAGCAGGGCCCGCGCCTGGCTCGCGACCTGCTCGACTGCCTGCTCAGGCAGATCCTCGTCGAGGGCGTCTTCCACGCCGACCCGCACCCGGGCAACCTCATGCTGCTGGAGGACGGCACGCTCGGCCTGCTCGACTTCGGCTCGGTGGGCAGGCTGGACGGCTCCGTACGCTCGGCGCTGCAACGCTTCCTGCTGGCCATGAACCGCCAGGACCCGCTGGGCGTCACGGACGCGCTGCTGGAGGTCGTGCCCCGGCCGGAGGACATCGACGAGCCCGCGCTCGAACGGGCGCTCGGCCAGTTCATGGCCAAGCACCTGGCGCCGGGCATGGACAGCGTCCAGATGTTCACCGACCTGTTCAAGATCGTCTCGGAGTACGGCCTGTCCATACCGCCCGAGGTGGCGGCCGTCTTCCGCGCGCTGGCCACGCTGGAGGGCACGCTCGTCCGCCTGTCACCCGGGTTCAACCTGATCGGCGAGGCCCGCTCGTTCGCCGGGCGCTATCTGGCCGAGCAGATCGGCCCCGACACCGTGCGCGAGACGGTGGCGCAGGAGGTGGCGGCGCTGCTGCCGATGCTGCGCCGTCTGCCGCGCCGGGTCGAGCGCATCGCGAGCGCCGCGGAACATGGCCGCTTCAGCATGAACGTGCGCCTGCTGGCCGACGAACGCGACCGCCGCTTCGTCACCGGCCTGCTGCACCAGGTGCTGCTCACGGTGCTGGGCGCCACGGCGGGGGTGATGGCGGTCGTCCTGCTGGGCTCGGAGGGCGGGCCCGTGGCGTTGCCGCCGACGACGACGTTGTTCCAGCTCATCGGCTACAACCTGCTGGTGATCTCGTCGATTCTGGTGCTGCGCGTGCTGGCTCTCATCTTCCGGCGCCCCCGGGCGTCCGACGATCAACGCTCCTCCCGGTAGGCGGCTCCACCAGTGCGTCTCCCGGTACGGCAAAGACTGTGCGCCTCTTGACTTTCGTATGGTCTTGGACATCCGCGGCATCGGGCAGGTTCTCGGTAACTTCGGAACCTCTTTGGAGCAGTGGGTGAAAATCATCGGATTCGCCGCCAGCCTGCACACGGGGTCATTTATCACCAGATTGTTGGACGCAGCGGGCGGTGAACTGCCGAGGGACGTGGAGTTCGAAGTGTGGCGGGGACTGGACGCGATCACGCCGTACCATCCGGGGCCCGCCCCGGCTGCGGCTCGCGAGCTGGTCGGGCTGGTCGCCGACGGCGACGCGGTGCTGCTGACGGCCCCCGAGCACAGCCTGCTGCCGATCGAGCTGACGTACGCGCTGGACTGGATGGCGGCGCGCGACGGGTTGTCGGGCAAGCACGTGGCCGTGATGAGCGCCAGCGCCCGGGCCTGCGGGGCCATGTGGGCGCAGGCCGAGCTGAACAAGCAGCTCCTCGAGGCGCGGGCGGTCGTGATGGGGGCCGAGCTGGTGGTCTCCCCCGCCTGCCCCTACTTCGACGAGAACGGCCGCCTGGCCGCCCCGGACCTGCGCGCCCAGGTACGCGCGGTGCTCGGCCAGCTCTGCCCCGCCGGGATGATGGAACCCGCGCTCTCCCTCTGAGCCCGCGCCCTCCCCCGGACCACCGATCTTCCTCAGGACCCGCGGCTCTGACGCCGGTCCTCGATCTCCCACAGGTGGTCGAGGACGTGCCAGGCGATGCGGCGCAGCGCGTAGCGCGGGGGCCAGGACGCCTTCTGGGGCGGGCTCTCCTGCCCGGTCTCCTCAGGCGCCCACGGACGGGACAGCACCTGGGCCAGCTCGGCGCGCATGGCCTCGCGGTCCGCACGTGACTTGTACGGCTTGTGCCGCACGCCCACCCTCCTGGCGTACGAGCGCTCGGCCTCCGTAACGTGCTCCACGATCTTCGTACGGTCGCGCCCGCCCCCGCGCGGGCCCTTGCGCAGCTCCTCGGGCGAGACCTCGGCCGTCTCGTCGAACAGCGCCCAGGCCGCCCGCACCAGGGCGACCGAGCGCTCGGCCTCAGGGCCGGACAGCGGCTCCAGGTCGAGTTCCGGCACCCGCTCAGGCACCCCGACGTCCGTCACCACGCTCCCCCGCACCCTGGCCACCACCTCGGGGTCACCCGGCGTGAACTCCAGCCCGGCGCGGGCGGCGATCACGCGGTAGCGGGGAGCGTAGTCCAGCAGCCGCTCGATGGCCGCCTCCTCGCCCTTGTCGACCCGGCACCAGCCGGGCCAGTCGAGCGAGCAGGCGAACACCCTCTTCGGGCCGATCTCCAGGTAAAGGCGGTTCATGACAGTCGAGACTGCCAGCCATACCTGTCAGCGGGCGTCAGGATCGCCCTCCGACTTGCCCGTGTCAGATCAGGTCGACGAGGTCGGCGACCGAGTCGACGACCAGGGAGGGCCGGTAGGGGAAGCGGTCGATCTCGTGGCGCTGGGTGACGCCCGTGAGGACGAGGATCGTGAACAACCCCGCCTCCATCCCCGACACGATGTCGGTGTCCATCCGGTCGCCGATCATGGCCGTGGTCTCGCTGTGCGCCTCGATCGCGTTGAGCGCGCTGCGCATCATCCGGGGGTTGGGCTTGCCGACGAAGTAGGGGGCCACGCCGGTGGCCTTGGTGATGAGCGCCGCCACCGCGCCGCAGGCGGGCAGTGAGCCCTCGGTGGAGGGGCCGACGGGGTCGGGGTTGGTGGCGATGAAGCGGGCCCCGCCCTCGATGAGCCGGATGGCCCGGGTGATCTGCGTGAAGCTGTAGGTGCGGGTCTCGCCGAGCACCACGTAGTCGGGGTCGAGGTCGGTCAGCACGTAGCCGACCTCGTGCAGCGCCGTCGTGAGCCCGGACTCGCCGATCACGTACGCCGACCCGCCCGGCCGCTGGTCGTCGAGGAACTGGGCGGTGGCCAGCGCGGAGGTGTAGATGGACTCGGCGGGCACGGCCAGGCCCGCGCCGGCCAGCCGTACCGAGAGGTCGCGTTGCGTGTAGATCGAGTTGTTGGTCAGGACCCGGAACTTCTTCTCCGATTCGCTGAGCCGCTTGATGAACTCGTCGGCGCCGGGGACCGGCCGCCCCTCGTGGACGAGAACGCCGTCCATGTCGGACAACCAGGAGTCGATCCGCTTGCGCTGAGTCACGCCCACATCGTACCGAGCGCGCCTTATCGACTTCCCGCCCGGCTCGTGAACAATGTTCTTCATGTCGTTCACTGAATCCGCGCAGGACATGCGAGACGAGATCGTCCAGCTCAGGCACTCTTTGCACACCACTCCGGAGCTCGGCCTGCACCTGCCGCGCACCCAGGAGAAGGTGCTGGCGGCGCTGGAAGGGCTGCCGCTGGAGATCACCACGGGCAAGGCCCTCAGCTCGGTGACCGCCGTGCTGAGGGGCGGCCGCCCAGGACCGGCGGTGCTGCTGCGGGGCGACATGGACGCCCTGCCCGTGACCGAGAGGAACGACCTGCCCTACGTCTCCCAGTCGCCAGGCCAGATGCACGCGTGCGGGCACGACCTGCACACCGCGATGCTGGCGGGGGCGGCGCACCTGCTGTGCGCGCGGCGGGAGGAGCTGGCCGGTGACGTGATCTTCATGTTCCAGCCGGGCGAGGAGGGCCACGAGGGCGCCAAGCACATGATCGCCGAGGGGGTGCTCGACGCGGCGGGCGAGCGGCCGGTGGCGGCGTACGGCATGCACGTGGTGTCGGCGATGTTGCCGCCGGGGCTGTTCGCGTCGCGGCCTGGGCCGATCATGGCGGCGGCCGACACGTTCAACGTGACGGTGAAGGGACGTGGCGGGCACGGGTCGAGCCCGCACCGCTCGCTCGACCCGATCCAGGCGGGCTGCGAGATGGTGACGGCCCTGCAGACGATGGTGACCAGGACGTTCGACGTGTTCGACCCGGTCGTGGTGACGGTGGGCAGCTTCCACGGCGGCACGGCCGACAACATCATCCCCGACGAGGCCCGCTTCGACGCCACGGTGCGCACCTTCAGCAAGGACAACAGGGAGCGGGTCAAGAAGCGGCTCACAGAGGTCGTGCAGGGCATCGCGGCGGCGCACGGCCTGGCGGTCGAGGCGTCGTTCGGGATGGGCTACCCGGTGACGGTCAACGACCGCGGCGAGACCGACTTCGTGCGCGAGACGGCCGACGAGCTGTTCGGGCCTGGGCGCTACTTCGTCTCGCCGCAGCCGATCATGGGGTCTGAGGACTTCTCGTACGTGCTGGAGAACGTGCCGGGGGCGTTCGTCTTCCTGGGGGCCTGCCCGCCCGGCCGCGACCCGGCCACGGCGCCCTACAACCATTCGCCCGAGGCGGTCTTCGACGACGCGGTGCTGACCGACGGGGCCGCGCTGTACGCCTCTCTGGCCCACTCCAGGCTGTCCTGACGTGCGGGCCTGGGTGGTGGAGCGGCCGGGTCCGATGGCGTCCCGGCCGCTGGCGCTGATCGAACGGGACGTGCCGGAGCCGGGGCCGGGCGAGGTCCTGATCCGGGTGGAGGCGTGCGGGGTGTGCCGTACGGACCTGCACCTGGCCGAGGGCGACCTGGCGCCGCGACGGCCCCGCACCACCCCCGGGCACCAGGTCGTGGGACGGGTCGAGGGCACGGGCGAGCGGGTCGGCGTGGCCTGGCTCCGCTCCACGTGCGGCGTGTGCAAGTACTGCCGCGCGGGGATGGAGAACCTCTGCGCCGACTCCACCTACACGGGCTGGGACGCCGACGGCGGGTACGCCGACTACCTCACCGCGCCCCGCGACTACGTCTATCCGCTGCCCGATGACGTGCCCGCCGAGCGGCTGGCGCCGCTGCTGTGCGCCGGGATCATCGGCTACCGGGCGCTGCTGCGCTGCGACCTGCCGCCGGGCGGGCGGCTGGGGATCTACGGTTTCGGCGCCTCGGCCCACCTGACCGCCCAGGCCGCGATCGCGCAGGGCGCGGTCGTGCACGCGGTCAGCAGGTCGGCCGCCTCCCGGGAGCTGGCCCTGGAGCTGGGGGCGGCCTCGGCGGGAGACCGGCCGCCCGAGCCGCTCGACGCGGCCATCCTGTTCGCGCCCGTGGGCACGCTGGTGCCGCCCGCGCTGGAAGCACTCGACCGGGGAGGTACCCTGGCCGTGGCAGGCATCCACCTGACCGACATCCCGCCGCTCGACTACGAGCGGCATCTCTTCCAGGAGCGCACGCTCCGCAGCGTGACGGCCAACACCAGGGCCGACGGGCGGGCCTACCTGGAGCTCGCGCTGGCGCATCCGCCGCGGGTCACGACGACGCCCTACCCCTTCGAGGAGGCGGACCGGGCGCTGGCCGATCTCGCGGCCGACCGGTTCAGCGGGGCCGCGGTCCTGCTCCCGAGCTGACCGAAAATTTGATGGCGCTTAGCTCCACTCCGTACACTGATGAAGGAAAGTTACATTAGCCTCACAACCACTGGAGATTATTGACGCTCGCGTGGCGCGATCGTAATGTCCGGTCAATCCCTAGAGACATCCCCCGGAGCGGCAAATGAAGCGACTGGCAGCGGTAGTGGCGTTGCTGGGCCTGGCCACCGCGACAGCGGCGTGCAGCGGCGGCAGCAGCACCAACAATTCCGGCGGCTCGACCGGCGGCGGCTTGTTCACCACGATCGACGTGAACAAGCCAGGCCTCGATGCGACCGGCCCGGCGAACCCGTGGGCGCCCAAGGGCAACTCTTTCCTCGGCTACAACGCCATGAAGCTCGGGTGGGTCAAGAACCACGTGACCGACCCGAACCAGTTCTACCCGGGCATCGCCGCCAGTTGGGAGATCGCGCCCGACAACTCCTCGATCACCATCCACATCCAGCCGAACGCCAAGTGGTCCGACGGCAAGCCCGTGACGGCCGACGACGTCAAGCTCTCGCTGGGCCTGGCCTCCACGCAGGGCAGCACCGCGTTCGCGACCACGCCGGGCGCGGCGGGCGTGGCCTCCGACGTCCAGGTGGTCGACCCCAAGACCGTCAAGGTCACCCAGGACATGTCCAACCCGAGCTCCAAGTTCGGCCGCAGCATCATGGACACGTGGGTCGTGCCCGCGCACGTCTGGAGCAGCACGCTGCCGGCCGACTTCTGGGACAAGCAGAAGGCCGCCAGGGGCACCGGCGGCGAGGCCGACAAGGCCCGCGAGGAGATCCTCGCCATCGGCCAGAAGGTGCTCGCCTTCGCGCCGCCGAAGGACGTCTCCGCCGGCCCGTTCACGCTGGAGCGGGTCAACCCGGGTGAGGCGCTGCTGGTCAAGAACAAGAACTTCTACAACGCCGCCAACGTCGCGCCGGCCCAGGTGAAGTTCCTCAACTTCAGCGGCAACGAGCAGATCTGGAACTACCTGAGCGCCGGCAAGCTCGACCAGGCCGGCTTCACCGCCATGCCCACCGACGTGATGACCCGGATCAAGCAGGCGCCCGGCTCCAACGTCATCACCGGCTTCTCGCCGGTGGCCGTCGGCATGGCGTTCAACCAGACGAAGAAGCCGTACGACAACGTGCACGTGCGGCGCGGCCTGGCCTACCTGATCGACCGCGACCAGGTGACCAAGGTGGCCTCGCCCGAGGGCGGCACGCCGGCCGTGACGACCTCCGGCATGCACCAGAAGCCCGCCCAGGAGTGGATCGGCTCCGAACTGGCCGCGCTCAACCCGTACAAGCACGACCTGGCCAAGGCGGAGGAGGAGTTCAAGGCGGCCGGTCTGAAGAAGACCGACGGCAAGTGGACCCTGGCCGACGGCAAGCCGTGGAAGCTCACCATGTACGCCCCCGCGCCGTTCTCCGACTGGATCTCGGCCGAGGAGAACATCAAGAGCCAGCTCATCGCCGCCGGCGTGGACGCGGAGGTCGTGACCGTCGCCGACTTCGCCGTCTACCAGGAGGAGATCGCGGCCGGCAAGTACGACGTCGGCCTGTGGCTGATGGCGCTCGGCCCGGCGCCGTACGACATCTTCGCGCGCCTCTACGGCGTCTCCAACGGCTGGTCCAACGTCGCGGGCAAGGTCGCGCACAACGCCCCCGGCAAGGGCGGCAACTTCATGGGCAGCGCGGAGGAGATCGACGTCGAGGGCGTCGGCAAGATCAACCCGGGTGAGCTGACCGCCAAGCTCAACGCGGCCACCCCCGAAGAGGCCAAGCCGATCATGGTGCAGCTCGCCAAGACGGCCAACCAGGACCTGCCGGCCATCCAGCTCTGGGACTACGTCAACTCCCAGTTCACCAACACCAGCCGCTTCACCGGCTGGCCGGCCCAGGACAGCGACCTGCTCCGCCTGAACGCCGGTGTCTGGATGCAGCTCGGTCTCATCAAGGCGAAGCAGTAGAGAAAGTGCCTATGGTAGTCATCGCACGGCGACTCGCGGGCCACGTGGCCCGCGGGGTCGTCATGATCCTCGTCGTGGCCACGATCAGCTTCTTCATCGTCAGGAGCATTCCCGGCGACCCGGTGGCAGCCAATGTCCAGAAGCTGATCCAGCAGGGCATGGACCAGCAGGCGGCCGAGGCGGCCACGCGCGTGCTGTACGGGTTCCAGCCCAAGGGCTCGCTGTGGGAGCAGTACGTCCAGTACATGTCGGGCCTGTTCCGCTTCGACCTCGGCCAGTCGGTCACCCACGCGGGCGCGCCCGTCACCCAGGTGCTGGGCGAGGCCGCCAAGTGGACCGTTCTACCGGTGCTGGCGGGCACGCTGCTCAGCTTCCTGGTCGGCATCCTGTTGGGCGTCTACGCGGCCATCAAGCGCTCCGGCAAGCTGGGCGACATCCTGGCCGTCTCCGGATCCCTGCTGCACGGCGTGCCGCAGTACGTGCTGGGCCTGCTGCTCAGCGCGATCTTCGCCACGCTGATCCCGATCCTGCCCGCGGACGGGCCGGTGGACATCCTGTTCGAGCCCGGGTTCAACGCCGGCTACATCGGCTCGCTGGTCGAGCACGCGGTGCTGCCGGTGGCGACGTACGCGCTGGCCGCGTACGGCGGGTGGATCCTGGCCATGAAGTCGAGCGTCGTCACGGTGCTCGGCGACGACTTCATCCTCGCCGCGGAGTTGCGCGGGATGAAGCGCTCGATCGTCTTCAGGTACATCGCCCGCAACGCGATCCTGCCCCTGTTCACGATCCTGGCGCTGTCGCTGGGCCTGCTGCTCGGCGGCGCGGTGTTCATCGAGCGGATCTTCAACTATCCGGGGCTCGGCCTGCTGCTCATCGACAGCATCACCATGCGTGACTACGCGCTGATGAGCGGGGCGTTCCTGATCATCACGGTGGCCATCATCCTGGCGAACATCCTCGCCGACCTGTTCTACTCCGTGATCGACCCGCGGGTCCGCAGCGGGGAGGAGGTGTCGTCATGAGCGTGCTCCTGGAGAGCGCGTCGACGAGCGCCGCGATGCGCCGCAACTTCTGGGCGGGCGTCTGGCGGGTGATGAAGCGCAAGCCCAGCCGCATGGTGGGTGTCGTGCTCGTGGCCGGGTTCGCCTTCATGGGCCTGTTCGGGCCGATGTTCTACCCCGCGCAGTTGCCGCTCGACCCGACGCAGATCACCAGGCCGCCGAGCTGGGAGCACTGGCTCGGCACCGACGACCAGGGCCGCGACGTGATCGCTCTCGTCGTCACCGGCTCGCGGTACGTGCTGCTGGCCGCCCTGGTGACCGCGGTCATCACGGTGGTCCTGGGCACCGCCGTCGGGCTGTTCTCCGGCTTCAAGCGGGGCCGCTGGGACACCGTGCTCATGCGGATCACCGACATGAAGCTGACCATCCCCGGCCTGCCGCTGCTGCTGGTGCTGTCCACGGTGTGGAAGTTCAGCAGCGCCGTCCAGATGGGCCTGGTGTTGGGGCTGCTGAGCTGGGGCGGCGTGGCCAGGGCCGTGCGCTCCCAGACGCTCTCGCTGCGCGAGCGGGGCTTCATCGAGGCCGCGCGCGGGCTGGGGCTGTCCACCACGCACATCGTGGGCAAGGAGCTGCTGCCGAGCATGGCGCCGTACATCGCGATGAACATGCTCATCGCGATCACCGGTGGCGTGTACGCGCAGGTGGGGCTCTTCTTCCTGGGCGTGCTGCCGTACGAGTCGAACAACTGGGGCCAGATGCTCAACACGGCCGTGTTCCGCTCGGGGGCGCTCACCGTGCCGAGCGCGCTGGGCTTCCTCATCGGGCCGCTGCTGGCGATCCTGCTGCTGACCCTGGCCATCGTGCTCGTGGTGGACGCCATGGACGAGATCTTCAATCCCCGGCTGCGCGAGGAGTAGAGGGTGAGCGAGAAAGCGCCCGGAGTGCGCATCGGCGGCCTCACGGTCGTCTACAAGACCCCGGCGGGCGAGCTGCCCGCCGTCAGGGACGTCACGCTGACGCTGGAGCCCGGCTCGATCACCGGCATCGTCGGCGAGTCCGGCTCGGGCAAGTCCACGCTGGCCCTGTCGCTGCTCAACGCCGTCCAGCCGCCCGGCAGGATCGCGGCGGGCAGCGTCGAGATCGACGGGCTGGGCGACGTGGTGGGCCTGGCGGGCGAGCGGCTGCGCAAGGCCAGGGGCAGGCACATCGGGTACGTCTTCCAGGCCGCCCAGAACTCCCTCAACCCGCTCAAGACGGTCGGCAAGCAACTGCTCGACCTGGGCCGTTCACACGGCGTGGAGGACCTGCGGGGCCTGGTGCGCGAGGCCAAGGAGCTGCTGTCCCGGATGGGCCTCGACGGCGCCCGCGTGCTCGACTCGCATCAGCACGAGCTGTCCGGCGGCATGCGCCAGCGCGTCGGCATCATGCTGGCGCTGGTGCTCAACGCCCACCTGGTGGTGCTGGACGAGCCCACGACCGCGCTCGACATGATCACCCAGGCCAACATCCTGAAGATCGTGCGCGAGGTGCACGCGGAGCGCGGCCTGACCACGCTGGTCATCACGCACGACATCGGCGTGGTGGCCGAGGTCGCCGACCGGCTGGCCGTCATGTACGGCGGCCGCCTGGTCGAGCAGGGCCCGACCAGGGAGGTGCTCGGCTCGCCCCGGCACCCCTACACCCGGGGCCTGATCAGGGCCATCCCCCGCCTCGTCGGCGACATCGACGAGGCCCAGGCGCTGCCCGGCCGCCCGCCGACGCTGGTGACCGTGCCGAAGCAGGGCTGCGTGTTCAGGGAGCGCTGCCCGCTGCGCATGGACGTGTGCGACGACGTGGACCCGGAAGCCGTCGCGTACGGGCCCAGGACCGTGGCGTGCCACGCCGTGACCGTGAAGGAGCACGCATGATCACCGGAACCGGGGTCGTCAAGACCTTCAAGCAGCGGGGCAAGGTGCTCGGGGCCCGCGAGGTGCGGGCGCTGCGGGGCGTGGACTTCGCCATCCCCAAGGGCGGGGCGGCCTCGTTCATCGGGGAGTCCGGCTGCGGGAAGACCACGCTGGGGCGGATCATCGCGGGGCTGGAGGCGTACGACGAGGGTGAGGTCGCCATCGACGGCGTCTCCATGTCCGCGCTCAAGCCCAAGCACCGCCAGCCGCACTTCCGCAAGATCCAGATGATCCACCAGGACCCGTACTCGGCACTGAACCCGACGCGGACCATCCACCAGACGCTGCACGCGCCGCTGACCCTGCGCGCCGGGCAGACGGGGCGGCCGAGGTCGTGGGTGGACGAGCGGGCGGCCGAGGTGCTGTCGCTGGTCGGCCTGGACCCCGGCACGGTGCTGTCGCGCTACCCGCACCAGCTCTCCGGCGGCATGCGCCAGCGGGTGGTCATCGCCCGCGCGCTGACCGTGGACCCGGAGATGCTGGTCGCCGACGAGGCCGTCTCGATGATCGACGTCTCGCTCCGGCTGGGCATCCTGTCGCTGCTGAAGGACCTGCGCGAGCGCCTCGGGGTGAGCGTGCTGTTCATCACGCACGACGTGGCCACCGCCCGCTACATCGGCGGCGACGGCGAGCTGTACGTCATCTACCGCGGCCAGGTCGTCGAGCGCGGCGCGGTGGACACGATCATCGCCGACCCCGTGCACCCGTACACGCAGTCGCTGCTGTCGGCGATCCCGGTGCTGCACGGCCTGGAGCAGCCGAGCGAGCAGCCCGTGGTGCCGCTGGAGTCGCTGGACGAGAGCCGGTTCGACGACGGCTGCCTGTTCGCCCGCCGCTGCCCGTTCCGCGGCGAGCGGTGCGCGGAGGAGCGGCCGTTGCTCCAGATCACCGAGGGCGTGCCGCAGGAGCACGCGTGCTTCTACCCCGAGCGCCGCAGCGTGATCGCCCGCCCGATGAGCGAGGTGTGATGTCCCACGCCGTACGGGCCGCCGAGCCCGCCGAGGCGGCACGCGTGGCCGAGGCCGCGCTGACGCTGGACGCCGGGGAGGGTGCGGCCCTGGTCGGGCGCCTGTCGCGGCCCCCGGCCGGGCGGCGCTGGACGGCGCTGGCCACCGACGGCGGCGTGGTGATGGCCTCGATGTCCGGCAAGGACCCCGACACGGGGCACATCGACCTGCTCGCCGTGCACCCGTCCGCCCGGGGAGAGGGGCGCGGGCGGGCGCTGGTGCGCGCGGCCGAGGAGTGGCTGCGCGGGCAGGGAGCCAGGGAGGCCCGCTTCGCCGGGAACCCGCCGTGCTACGGCTGGCCGGGCATCGACGTCCGCTACACCGCCGCCGCCTGCCTGGCCGAGAGCCTGGGGTACGAGCAGTACGACGTGGCCTGGAACATGACGGCCGACCTCATGAAGGCGGACCTGTCCGTCGAGGCCGAGCTGGCGCGGCTGGCCGAGGCCGGCGTCACCGTGCGCGCGGCCGGGCCAGGAGACAGCCCAGGAGACGGCCCAGGAGACGGCGCAGGCCGGGAGCGGGTGGCCGCGTTCGCCGAGGAGCACTGGAACGACCGGTGGGCCTGGGAGGCGGTCAACGCGACCGGGCTGCACTACGCCGAGCGCGACGGCCGGATCCTCGGGTTCGCCGCCTGGGGGGCGCGGCCGTCCTGGTTCGGCCCGATGGGCACCGCGCCCGGCGCCCGCGGGCTCGGCCTGGGCCGGGTGCTGCTGCGCAGGTGCCTGGCCGAGCAGCGGGCCGCCGGGCAGACCGAGTCCCAGATCGGATGGGTGGGGCCGCTGGCGTTCTACTCGCGCGCCGTGGGCGCGCGAGCCGAACGCGTCTTCTGGCTCTACCGGCGCGAACTGGCGTGATGATCCGTACCGTAGAGCAGCCGCCCCTCCGGACGTCCCGGCGGCGGGCAGAGCTCGCGTGGGTCCCCACCGGCCTCCAGGCACCTGGTGAGGGAGTCGGACCCCCACAGGTGGTCCAGGAACAGGTCGGGGCCCCACCAGCGCAGGTCGTCAGGGTAGAGGTCGCGGGCGACGTACAGCATCGACAGGCCGGTCAGCACGGGCCTGAAGGCGTCGCGGTCGTGCACGTGGAGCTGCACCCCGCGCACGGGGGTGCCGGCGTGCTTGTGGAACGTCGGCGTGAACCACGTCTCCCTGAACCGCACCCCCGGCAGGCCCAGCCCGGCCAGCGCCGGGGCGAACCGCCCGTCGACGCACGGGGCCCCGACCAGCTCGAAGGGCCGGGTCGTGCCACGTCCCTCGGAGAAGTTCGTCCCCTCGAACAGGCCGGTGCCCGGGTAGACCAGCGCGGTGTCCGGGGTGGGCATGTTGACCGACGGCATCACCCAGGGCAGGCCGGTCTCCGCGAAGGCCGTCTCCCGCCGCCAGCCCTCCATCCTGACCACGGTCAGGTCCAGGTCGAACCCGAACAGCTCGGCCAGCTCCCCCACCGTCCTGCCGTGCCGTACCGGCAGTGGGAAGCGGCCCACGAAGCTCGCGAACGCCGGGTCCAGCACCGGCCCCTCGGCCACGGCGCCGCCCAGCGGGTTCGGGCGGTCCAGCACGACGAAGCGCAGCCCGAGCCGGGCGGCCGACTCCAGCAGGTCGTACATGGTCCAGACGTACGTGTAGAACCGGGCGCCCACGTCGGCGATGTCGAAGACCAGCGTGTCCACGCCGGCGGCGGCCACGACCCGGTCCAGGTCCTCGCCGGAGAGTTGGTAGGTGTCGTAGACGGGCAGGCCGGTCCGCTCGTCCACGGCGTCGCTCTCGCCGCCCGCGGCCTGCGCCGTGCCGCGCATGCCGTGCTCGGGCCCGAACAGGGCGGTCAGCTTCAGTCCCGCGGCCAACAGGGCGACGGGCGTGGGGGTCAGATCGGGCAGGACTCCGGTGGGGTTGGTGATCAGGCCGAGGCGGGTGCCCCCGGCGAGGCGGGGATCCGCGGCCAGCCGTTCGGCTCCTGTTCGTACGGGTTGCATGAACCCATTGTCTGAAAGATATTTACAAGAGAGAAGTAAAGGGTGGAAATTAGCGACATGATTGATCCGCTACTCGAGCTGTCCACCGAGCAGAGCGATCCCCGCTACAGCCAGATCGACCGGCTGCCGACCAAGGAGATCGCCCTCCTCATGAACCAGGCCGACGCCGCCGTGCCCGCCGCCGTGGCGGTGGTCATCCCGGCGATCTCGGCGGCCATCGACGGGATCGCCGACAGGATGGCCCAGGGCGGCCGGCTCCTCTACGTGGGCGCCGGCACGTCGGGGCGGCTGGCCGTGCTCGACGCCAGCGAGTGCCCGCCCACATTCGGCACCGACCCCTCGCTGGTGCAGGGCATCATCGCGGGCGGGCCGGACGCGCTGACCCGCTCGGTCGAGGGAGCCGAGGACGACACCGAGGCGGGCGCCGCCGCGCTGAAGGACCTGGAGGTGGGGCCGCTCGACTCGGTCGTCGGCGTCTCCGCCAGCGGACGGGCTCCCTTCGTGCTGGGCGCGCTGGCGGAGGCGACCGGCCGCGGCGCGCTGACCGTCGGGCTGTCGTGCAACAGCGACGCACCGCTGTCGGCCGCCGCCGAGCACCCCATCGAGGTGGTCGTGGGGCCCGAGGTGGTGACCGGCTCGACCCGGCTCAAGGCGGGCACGGCGCAGAAGCTCGTGCTGAACATGATCTCGACGATCTCGATGGTCAAGCTGGGCCGCACGTACGGGAACAAGATGATCGAGATGTCGGCCATGAACAGCAAGCTCGCCGGGCGGGCGGTGCGCATGGTCAGCGACATCACCGGAGCCGACCAGGAGACGGCCGGCGCGGCGCTGGACGCGGCGGGCGGTCAGGCGAAGATCGCGGTGCTGATGATCCAGCACGGTCTCGACGCGGACGGGGCCCGCACGCTCCTGGAGTCGCACGGCGAACGCCTCAGCGACGCCCTCAGCGGCTGACCGGGGCGCAGACTCCTTCTGGGCCGGGTGTCGGAGCGGACCCCCGGAGAACGGGGCCTGACGGCGCCACGGAGCCCGTCGCCCGGACGTGCAGCGGGCCCCGGACGGCCGGACCTTTCGGCATCATGGAGTTGGGCCATCGGGGCGGGAGCGACGCAGGCTCCCCCGGATGGCCGTGCGGCCCCCGGGCCGGACGACGACGGTGATGAGGGGGAAGGATGCCGGTGGGGCTGGAGGCGATCCTGGCGGACGCCGTGCCGCGCGTGTGCTCGGCCGCGGTCGCGCTGATCGCCGTGAACGGCTCCGTGGCGGCCGGGGCCGTCGCCGGAGAGCTGGTGCGCTACACCGACGCCCGCGGGACCCTGGCCGCGCACCGCCCGCCCGCCCGCCGCGACTCGATCTTCGACCTGGCCTCGATCAGCAAGCTCTTCACCACGGTCGTGCTGCTCTCGCTGGCCGAGGAGGGCCGGCTCCACCTCGACGAGCCGGTGGCCGCCCGGATCGAGGGCACCGATCCGCGCATCACGCTCCGCCGCCTGCTCACCCACACCGCCGGGCTGCCCGCCGACCGCCGCATCGACCGCGAGCTGCCCAGGGCCGACGCCGAGACGCGCCTGGCCGCCCTGCTGCGCACGCCGATCATCCACCCGGTCGGCGGGCCGTGCCTGTACAGCGACGTCGGCATGATCATGGCGGGCCGCCTGGCCGAGCTGGCGGGCGGCGCGCGGCTCGACGCCCTGGTGCGCGACCGGGTGACCGGCGTGCTCGGGCTGTCCGACACGGTCTACCGCCCCGACGGCTCCAGGCTGGCGCGCGTCGCCGCGACCGAGTGGAAGGCCGAGCGTCCTGGGCCCGGCTGCGTGCGGGGCGAGGTGCACGACGAGACCGCGTACGCGCTGGGCGGTGTGGCGGGGCACGCGGGCCTGTTCTCCACGGCCGGAGACCTGCTGACCATCGGCGAGGTGCTGCGCAAGGGCGGCGAGCCCGTGCTGCGGCAGGAGAGCGTCGCCGAGATGGTGCGCGACCAGGGGGCCGAGGGGGCGCCGTTCCGCCAGGGGCTGGGCGTGCGGATCGGCGATCCGGCCATCGTCGGCCCGCTGACCGGCGCGTACGGCCACTCGGGATTCACCGGCACCTCGCTCGTGATCGACCCCGCCCGCCGCCTGACCGTGGTGCTGCTGACGAACGCCGTGCACCCGCGGCGGGGCGGCGCAGGCGTTCGCGAGCTGCGGCACGCGGTGGCCACGAAGGCGGCCCGCCTGGCCTTGACAGAAAGTGATCGCCCGGCTACTCACCCGAGGTGAGCCTGTGGGTGAAGATGCCGGTGAGGCGGCCGGCGTGCCCCTGCCCGTGGCCTGACATAGCCTGGAGACATGTCCGTCCATCTGAACCACACGATCGTGCCGGCCAGTGACAGGGACGCGACCGCCACCTTCCTCGTCGAGATCCTCGGCCTGGACCCGGCACCCGAGTACGGCCCGTTCCGCGTCGTCTCGCTCGGCAACGACGTCTCGCTCGACGTGGTGCAGGCGGGCCCCGAGGTGCCGTCGCAGCACTACGCCTTCCTCGTCGGTGACGACGAGTTCGACCAGATCTGGGGCCGGATCAAGGAGCGCGGCCTGACGTACTGGGCCGATCCATTCCACCAGCGTCCGGGGCAGATCAACACCAACGACGGCGGGCGCGGCCTCTACTGGTCCGACCCCGACGGGCACAACCTGGAGATCATCACCGTGCCCTACGGCGGCGGCTAGGGAGCCAGCGCCTCCAGCGCCTCCTCGGCCCGGCGCATCGCGTCTTCCGCGCCGGCCACGGGGATCTCGGTGTCGAAGTTCAGGTCGTGGAAGACGTCTGTCACGCCCACGGCGGCCAGCTCGGCCACGTCGCGCCGGATCTTGTCGTACGTGCCGCTCAGCGGGCGGGGCTCGTCGGCCGCGCGCACCCGCGTGGCGCCGCGCACCACGAACCGGAACGCGGCGGGGTCGCGCCCGGCCGCCGTCAGCTCCGCCTTGAGCAGCTCGATCCGGCCGCCGATGGCCGACAGGTCCTCCCTGCTGGAGCTGACCCAGCCGTCGGCCAGCCGCGCCGCGCGGCGCAGCGCGACCTCGGCGGTGCCGCCGAGCAGGACGGGCGGCGGTCCCGGCACGGGCTTGGGGTCGATGTGGGCGGGCGACACCCGGTAGAAGTCGCCGGAGTGCTCGACCACGTCGTCGGTCCACGCCTTGCGCAGCACCTCGACGAACTCCTCTGCCCGGCGCCCGCGCCGCGCCATGTCCACGCCGGACGCCTCGAACTCCTCCGGCACCCAGCCCAGCCCGACCCCCGCCGTGAGCCGCCCGCCGGAGAGCGTCTGCAACGTGGCGAGCTGCTTGGCCAGCTCGACCGGCTGCACGTACGCGTTGATCACGGCCACGCCCAGTCCGATGGCGCCGGTCACGGCCGACAGGTGGGCCAGCGTGATCAGCGGGTCGTGGACCGAACGGTAGGTGGGCCCCATCGGATGCCCGACCGGATAGAGCAGCCGCTGGAACGTCCACAGCTCGGCGTACCCGAGCTCCTCGGCCCGGGTGGCGACGCGGCGCATGTTCGCGGAGGTGGCCCAGGGCCCTGACTGCGGTACGGCGAAACCGACTCTCATGCCTACCAGTCTGGCCCTCTGGTCTTACCTCCCGGACAGCGCCCTAGTCTGTACGGGTGGGTCTGGAGGAGGAGCTGGCGGGCATCGCCGCCGCGCACGGCGGGGCCGGGACACCCGTGGTGCACCCGACACGTACGGACGTCGTGGTGTTACGCGTGGGTGAGGTCGTGGTCAAGGCCCATTCGGCCCGTGACGACCCCGAAGGGCTGCGGCAGAGGCTGCGCGCCGCCGCGTCGGCCTCGGTGAGCGGCGTGATGCTGGCCCCGCTGAACCCCGACGTGCTGTCGGCGGCCGGGCGCGCGGTGACGGTGTGGCCGGCGGGCCGCCCCATCTCCCACGACGACGACCCGGGCTCCGCACCGTGGGAGGAGGGCGCCAGGCTGCTGGCCAGGCTGCACGCCGTCCCGCTGACCGTGCTGCCGGGGCTGCCGCCCGCCGGAGGGCCCGCCAGGGCGGCCCGCGCCGTGAGCCGCATGCCGGGCGACGGGCCGGTGGAGCGGCTCATCCGGCGGGCGTTCGAGGAGCTGCCAGAGTCTCCCCCGCTGCCCTGGCCGCAGCCGGGGTCCCGTCCGGGGCCGCAGCCGGGCTCCCAGCCGGGGTCGCGGCCAGGGCGCCGGTCAGGATGGCCGCCTGGGCCGCCTCCGGGATCGCTGCCTGGGCTGCTGACGCACGGCGACTGGCACCTGGGCCAGCTCGTCCACCGCGACCGGTGGCTGCTCATCGACGTCGAGGACCTCG